>NZ_JBEXYC010000002.1:0-275843 GCF_040630835.1 Kitasatospora sp. NPDC005751 | reverse complement strand
CGGAGCCGAGTGGCCCGCCGGTGCCGCCCTCCCGTAGCCCCCGCCACCCACCGGTCCCGCCCCGGAGCCGAGTGGCCCGCCGGTGCCGCCCTCCCGTAGCCCCCGCCACCCACCGGTCCCGCCCCGGAGCCGAGTGGCCCGCCGGTGCCGCCCTCCCGTGGCCCTCGCTACCACCGGTCCCGCCCCGCGGCCCGAGCCGGGTGGCCCACCGGCGCCGGCCTTCGGTAGCCCCCGCCACCCACCCGACCCGCCCCGAGCCGAAGGGGCGCGCCGGTGCCGAAAGGGAGAAGCGAGGACGACCGAGGTACGAGGGCGTTGGAGCGCCGACCGTCGGCACCGGATCAAGCGCCCCGGAGGCGAGCGGGCGACGGATCAGTGCGCCGTGCCGCTGAGTTGGAGGCCGATCACCCCGGCGATGACCAGGGAGATCGAGACCAGCTTGAGCACCGAGGTGGTCTCGTCCAGGAAGAGCATGCCGTAGATCGCGGTGCCGGCCGCGCCGATGCCGGTCCAGACCGCGTACGCCGGACCGACCGGCAGGCTCTTCAGGGAGAGGGTGAGCAGGCCGAAGCTGCTGAGGGCGAAGACGCAGAAGCTGATGGTGGGCCAGAGCTTGGTGAAGCCTTCGCTGAGCTTGAGGTTGATCGCGAAGCCGGTCTCCAGGAGGCCGGCCAGGATCACCAGGGCCCATGCCATCGCGTGCTCTCCCTGTCGATCGACGGGCCGGGCCGTGATCCGGCCCGACTTTCCTATGATCACCAGGCTGGCCCGCTCCGACACCTCGAACGCGGCGAAAACGGCCGGGGCCGCGCCGTCAGTCGCCCTCGCGGGTCTCCTTGCTCGCCAGCAGACGGCGCAACGAGTACAGCCGGGCCTGCTCCGCGTGGCCGTCCGCGACCCAGGCGTCCAGCGCGCAGTCCGGTTCGTCGTGGCTGCACGCGCGCGGGCAGTCGACGGTGCCGGGCTCCAGGTCGGGGAAGGCGTGGATGACCCGGGACGGGTCGATGTGCGAGAGGCCGAAGGAGCGGAACCCCGGGGTGTCGATCACCCAGCCCGGGTCGAGCGCCTTCTTCGAGCCCGGCTTGGCGCCCGGGGGCGGCGGCAGCCGCAGCGCCAGCGCCGACACGGTGGTGTGCCGGCCGCGACCGGTCACCGCGTTGACCACCCCGGTGGTCCGCTGGTGGAGCGGCACCAGGGCGTTGACCAGGGTGGTCTTGCCGACGCCGGAGTGGCCGATGAACACCGTCGAGCGGCCGCGCAGGTGCGCCCGGACCGCCTCGGCGCCCTCGGTGGCCAGCTCGTCCCGCCGGGTCACCACGTAGTTGATGCCGAGCGGGGCGTAGGACTCCAGCAGCGGCTCGGCCGGGGCCAGGTCGGACTTGGTGAGCACCAGCAGCGGCTCCATGCCGGCGTCGTACGCGGCCACCAGGCAGCGGTCGATCAGCCGGGGCCGGGGCTCCGGGTCGGCCAGCGCGGTGACGATGGCCAACTGCTGGGCGTTGGCGACGACGATCCGCTCGAACGGGTCGTCGTCGTCCGCGGTCCGGCGCAGCACCGAGGTGCGCTCCTCGACCCGGACGATCCGGGCCAGGGTGTCGGCGTCCCCCGAGAGGTCGCCGACGATGTTGACGATGTCGCCGACGACGACGCCCTTGCGGCCCAGCTCACGGGCCTTCATGGCGACGATCTCGCGCTCCTGCTTCGTTCCGACGTCCAGCAGGCAGGTCAGCCGGCCGCGGTCGACGGTGAGCACCATCGCCTCGGCCGCGTCGTCGTGTTTGGGCCGGATCCGGGTCCGCGGCCGGGAGCCCCGGCGGGCGGGGCGGTTGCGGATGTCGTCCTCGTCGGCGTCCTTGCCGTAGCGGCGCATGTGCCCAGTCTCCCGCTCAGCCGCCCACCACTGCTCCGCCGAGCAACTCGTCCCACATCCTCGGGAAGTCCGGCAAGGTCTTGGCGGTGGTGGCCACGTTCTCCACCTGGACCCCCTCGACGGCCAGCCCGATCACCGCGGCCGCGGTGGCCAGGCGGTGGTCCTCGTAGGTGTGGAACACGCCGCCGCGCAGCGCGCGCGGGCGGATCCGCAGGCCGTCCTCGGTCTCGGTGACGTCGCCGCCGAGGTCGTTGATCTCCTTGGCCAGCGCGGCCAGCCGGTCCGTCTCGTGCATCCGCAGGTGTGCGATGCCGTACAGGTGGGACTCGGAGTCGGCGAGCGCGGCGACGGCGGCGATCACCGGGGTGAGCTCGCCGACGTCGTGCAGGTCCGCCTCGATGCCGTGGATCCGGCCGGTGCCGGTGAACTGCAGGCCCTCGTCGGTGAACTCGCAGACGCCGCCCATCCGGGTGTAGATGTCGCGCAGCTGGTCGCCGGGCTGGGTGGTGTGCTTCGGCCAGTCGCGGACGGTCACCCGACCGCCGGTGACCAGGGCGGCGGCGAAGAACGGCGCCGCGTTGGAGAGGTCCGGCTCGACCACCATGTCGCGGCCGAGCAGGGCGCCGGGGGTGACCCGCCAGACGTCCTTCTCGCCGCCGTCCTCCGGGGCGTCCACCTGGGCGCCGGCCAGCCGCAGCATCTCGACCGTCATCCGGATGTGCGGCAGCGAGGGGACCGGTCCGCCGACGTGGCGGACCTCGACGCCCTGGTTGTACCGGGCGCCGGAGAGCAGCAGGGCGGAGACGAACTGCGAGGAGGAGGAGGCGTCCAGCTCCACCACGCCGCCGTCCAGCGCGCCGGTGCCGTGCACGGTGAGCGGGAAGGCGCCGCGGCCGCCGTCGTCGATCCGGGCGCCGAGCGCGCGCAGGGCGTTGATCACGCCGTGCTGGGGGCGCTCGTAGCTGCGCGGGTCGCCGTCGAAGTGCACCGGGCCGTCGGCGAGGACGGCGAGCGGGGGGAGGAAGCGCATGACCGTGCCCGCGTTGCCGACGTCCACGGAGGCCGGGCCGCGCAGTGCGGGGGCCGGGATGACCCGCCAGGCCTCCCCGCCGCCGAGGCCGCCGGAGTCGTTGTTGACCTGCTCCTCGATGCCGACCCCGAGCGCCCGCAGGCCGTCGGCCATCAGCTGGGAGTCGCGGCTGCGCAGCGGGCGCCGCACCCAGCCGGGTTCGGTGGAGAGGGCGGCCAGCACCAGAGCCCGGTTGGTGACCGACTTGGAGCCGGGGATGGTGACGGTGGCGTCAACGGGGGTGGTCGCGACGGGGGCGGGCCACAGGGTCTCGGTCATGGGGCAAGTTTAGGGGCCGTACGGGAACTGTCCGCTCCGCGGCCGGATGGCGGGACGGGCCGGCCGGCGGGGCACCGTCGGCCCCGCGGCTCACAGCGGGGACAGCAGCCAGCTCGCGCCGAGACCCAGGCAGGCCAGCGCGGTGACCAGGAAGAGGAACACCCAGGCGAGCCCGGGAACGCCGGTGAGCCGGGCGAGCTGGTCGGCGTCGGAGTCCCCGCCCTGGCCGCGCCGGCGCTGGTGCTGCAGCTCCAGGACCGGGCGGACGGCGCCGAGCAGCAGGAACCAGCTGCCGAGGCAGGCGAAGCCGGCCTGGACGTCGGTGCTGCCGAACCAGGAGACCAGGAAGAAGGCGGCGCCGGCGAGCAGCACGGTGAGGAAGCCGAAGGCGTTGCGGATCCGGACCAGCAGGGCCAGCAGCAGGGCTATCGCGAGCCAGAGCAGCAGGGTGATCCGGTCGGCCGCGAGCAGTGCGGCGCAGCCGAGGCCGAGCAGGGCGGGGGCGCAGTAGCCGGCGGCGGCGGTGAGCACCATGCCCGGCCCGGTGGGGCGGCCGTAGGAGAGGGTGAGGCCGGAGGTGTCCGAGTGCAGCCGGATGCCCGCGAGCTTGCGGCGGGTGGCCAGGGCGGCCAGGCCGTGTCCGCCCTCGTGGGCGATGGTGATCGCGTTGCGGGCGAACCGCCAGAGCGGGCGGGCCGCCACCAGGAGCAGGGCGGCGGCGCCGGTGGCCAGGGTGAGCCAGCCCGGCGGGGCGGGCTGGGTGCCGGTGACGCGGTCCCACACCTCGCCGATGCTCTGTGCGTCCATGCCCGCTCCCGTTCTCGTCCGGCCCGGTCCGGGGCGGCCGCGGTCGGCCGGCCCGGGTGGCAGCCTCCCATGCGGGGACGGCCGGGCGGGAGGCCGCGGTTCGCACTTCGGGATGAGGAAGTGCTGAGAGCGGCGGTCGTGGCAAGCTGACGGCATGTGCGGTCGCTTCGCCTCCAGCCTCCGGCCCGAGGACCTCGTCGAGCTCTTCGGCGTCCAGCAGTGGGACCCGGTCGAGACGCTGGCACCCAGTTGGAACGTCGCGCCGACCGAGCGCGCCTTCGTGGTGCTGGAACGGCAGCGCAGGGGTGAGCCGGCCCCGGTCCGGCAGTTGCGGGTGCTGCGCTGGGGCCTGGTGCCGCAGTGGGCGAAGTCGCCCGAGACCGCGGTGAAGATGATCAACGCCCGCTCGGACACGGTGCACGAGAAGCCCTCGTACCGGCAGGCCCTCGCCTCCCGGCGGTGCATCCTGCCGGTCGACGGCTACTACGAGTGGCAGACCCTGCCGGGCGAGCGCGGCAAGCCCCGGAAGAAGCCGTTCTTCGTCTCCCGGGCCGACGGCGGCCCGCTGGCGCTGGCCGGGCTGTACGAGTTCTGGCGCAACCGGGCGGTGCCCGCGGACCACCCGGAGGCCTGGCTGGTGACCTTCACCGTCGTCACCACCGAGGCGGAGGAGCTGCTGGCCCCGATCCACGAGCGGATGCCGCTCTTCCTGGACCGGGAGTCCTACGACGACTGGCTGGACCCGGGCCTGGTGGACCCGGACGCGATACGCCCGCTGCTGGTCCCGCCGCCGCCCGGCGCGCTGCTGGCCACGCCGGTCTCGCCGGCGGTCGGCAGCATCCGCAACAACGGTCCCGAGCTGACCCGGCCGTGGGTCGAGGCCGAGCACGAGACCACCCTCTTCTGAATTCTGAGCACCGCTTCCCGCCGGCGCGCCTCGTCGGCACCGCTCTCCGAGCACTGGAGTCCACGCCGTGACGCAGGAACTCGTCCCCACCCCCGCCGGGGACGCCCGGATCAGTTACCACCCGGCGGCCGCGCCGAAGGCGCTGCTCGCGCTCGGCCACGGCGCCGGCGGCGGGATCGGCGCGCGCGACCTGGTGGCGCTGGCCGCGGCGCTGCCGCCGCGCGGGATCACGGTGGCACTGGTCGAGCAGCCCTGGCGGGTGGCCGGGAAGCGGCTGGGGCCGGCGCCCAGGACGCTGGACACCGGGTGGACGCCGGTCGCCGAGCGCCTCGCCGGGCAGGGGGTGCCGCTGGTCGTCGGCGGGCGCAGCGCCGGGGCCCGGGTGGCCTGCCGGACGGGCGCCGCCACCGGCGCGGCCGGGGTGGTGGCGCTGGCGTTCCCGCTGCACCCGCCGGGCAAGCCGGAGAAGAGCCGGGCCGCGGAGCTGCTGGAGTCGGGGCTGCCGACGCTGGTGGTGCAGAGCGTGGCGGATCCGTTCGGCGGGCCGGCCGAGTTCCCGGCGCTGCCGGCCGGGCACCGGATGGTGCCGGTGCCCTACGGCAGCCACGGCTTCGAGGTGCCGAAGCGGGCGCCCACCGGGCAGGACGAGGTGCTGGAGCTGATCACCGGGGCGGTCGGCGACTGGGTGCTCGGGCTGCTCTGAGCCGCCCGGGAACGCACGGTCGCGAACCGCTCACCCGTGCGGGTGAAAACCTGCCGGGGGCCGGGAATGCGGGCGCCCTCGGCATGGTTGACACCCTCGTCAGCTTGAGTCCCGGACGGAAGGCAGCACAGATGGGTTCGATCGCGTGCCCCGAGCGGCCGGAGGAGCGCGAGGCCTCCGCGGCCTTCACCCCTTCCTGGTCGGAGTGGATTGCCGCGGGCGAGAAGCCCGTCAGCCCGATATCCTCCATTTCGGGGCGGCCCGCTGTGGGCGGCCATGCCGAGGAGGTGGGTCCGGTCGTCGGGACCGAGCACGAGGCCGAGCCGGGCCGGGGCCCGGAGGAGAGCCTGCCCGCGGGCGAGGCGCTCACCGGTGAGGAGCTGGCCGAGGCGATCGGTGAGGACACCTTCCGGGTGTCCGCGGCGGAGAGCGAGGCGGCCCGGCGGGAGCGCTTCGAGCGCGACGCCCTGGGCTACCTGGATCCGATGTACTCCGCCGCGCTGCGGATGACCCGCAATCCGGCCGATGCGGAGGACCTCCTCCAGGAGGCGTTCGCGAAGGCGTACGCGTCGTTCCACCAGTTCCGCGAGGGCACCAACCTCAAGGCCTGGCTGTACCGCATCCTCACCAACACGTTCATCAACTCGTACCGCAAGAAGCAGCGGGAGCCCCAGCGGACCGCCGCCGAGGAGATCGAGGACTGGCAGCTGGCCCGGGCCGAGTCGCACATGTCGACGGGTCTGCGCTCGGCCGAGACCCAGGCGCTCGACCACCTCCCGGACAGCGATGTGAAGGACGCCCTCCAGGCCATCCCGGAGGAGTTCCGCATCGCCGTCTATCTCGCGGACGTCGAGGGCTTTGCGTACAAGGAGATCGCGGACATCATGGGTACTCCCATCGGTACGGTGATGTCCCGGCTGCACCGCGGCCGCCGTCAGCTGCGCGGCATGCTGGAGGACTACGCCCGTGAGCGCGGGCTGGTCCCGGCCGGCAGCGGGGCAGGGCAGGAAGCGAAGGGCTCGGGCTCATGAGCTGCGGCGATCCGCACGACACCGAGTGTGGCGAGGTCCTCGACCACCTCTACGAATTCCTCGACAACGAGATGGCCGAGGGCGACTACGACAAGCTGCGGGTGCACTTCGAGGAGTGCTCGCCCTGCTTGGAGAAGTACGGCCTGGAGCAGGCCATCAAGGCGCTGATCAAGCGGTGCTGCGGCTGCGACGACACCCCGGCCGACCTGCGGGGCAAGGTGCTGGCCAGGATCGACTCGATCCGGGCCGGGCAGCGCTCCGGCGAGGCGGTGGTGGTCGCCGTGGACGCCGCGGCCGAGGCGCACGGCGACAGCGAGCAGGGCCGGCCGCCCGCGAAGGCCTCCGCCGAGGCGGCGGCCAGGCCCGGTACGCCGGTCGAGGCGGGCGCTCCGGCGGAGTGAGCACGCCGCCGTCCCACGGCGGGCCGTCCACCCGAGGACCAGGCGACCCCCGGAGCGTGCGCTCCGGGGGTCGCTCCGTCTCTGCTTGCGGGCGCCCTCACTCGTTCGAGTGAGTTGGTGGTGCGCCAACTGCGGCATTCCGCGATCATGCGCCCCGACGCCGGAACGGCGGCCTATCCTCCTGACGGACGCTCACCGCCGGTAGCCCGGTGCGCTGAGCGCGGAGCGGGCCAGGACGGCGGGGAGGTCGAGATCGCTACCGACAGTGGAGGAACGGACCTGCCGACGGGCGCGGTGTGCTACCTCGTGGCCGTCCCGGTGGCGGCGCTCTGCTGCCTGCTGCCCCTGCTGCCGGGGCCCGTCCCGGCCGCCGTGCCACGCTGGCTCGGCGCTCCGGTGGACTGGCCCAAGGTCGGCCTGCTGGCCTTTCTGCACGGCTGCTGGGAATCGCTGGCGCAGGGCCAGCCCACCCCCTGCCGACGGCTGCTCCGGGCCCTGCTGGGCCGGCCGCCGCTGCCCTCCCGGCCACCGGCCCGGCCCCTGGCCAACGCCTTCTTCCCGGTGCTGTTCGCCGGGGTGCTGATGCTCGCCCCGGCCGCCGCCGCCCTGGTCGCGGTGCCGATCGCACTGTTCGGCAACACCGAGCCGGACTGCCGCCGGCGCCAGGTGTGGAACGGCGCCCAGCTCGCCCTCTCCGCCTTCGCCGCCTCGGCGGTCTTCCACCTGCTCGCCGGACCGCAGCTGCTGCTCGGCTCCCGCTTCCCGGCCGCGCTGCTCCCCGGGGCCGCCGCGCTGGCCGCGTTCTGCCTGGCCAACGGGGTGCTGGTGGGCGGCATGCTGGTGCTGGCCGAGGGCCGGCGGGCGAGTGTCCTGCTGCTCGGCCCGGTCGCCGCGTTCGGGCTGCCGGTGCTGGTGCACGCGGCCGGCGGGCTGATGGTCGCGGTGCTCTGGCAGGGCCCGTACGGGGCCTTCGCGGCGCTGCTGGCCCTGCTGCCGCTCTCCATCTCGGCCTGGGTGTTCGCCCAGGGCCACCGCGAGCGGGACGCCCACCAGGCCACCGTCCAGGCGCTGGTGCAGGCCGTGGAGATCAAGGACTCCTACACCCGGGGGCACAGCGAACGCGTGGGCAAGGCCGCGGTGCTGATCGCCGGTCAGCTGGGCATGGAGGCCGAGCGGCTGCGTACCCTCCGGTTCGCGGGCATCCTGCACGACGTCGGCAAGCTCGGCGTGGCCACCGAGCTGCTGCGCAGGAACGGTCCCCTCGACGAGGCCGAGCGGCGGGCCGTCGAGGTGCACCCGGTGCACGGCTACGAGCTGGTGCGCGGCATCGTCTTCCTCGGCGAGGCGCACGCCGGGATCCTGCACCACCACGAGCGGATGGACGGCCGGGGCTACCCGAGCGGGCTGGCGGGCGAGCAGATCCCCGAGTTCGCCCGGATCATCTCGGTCGCCGACGCCTTCGACTCGATGACCTCCACCCGGTCCTACCGGCGCGGCCGGCCGGTCACCGAGGCGGTGGCCGAGCTGGAGCGCTGCTCGGGCAGCCAGTTCGACCCGGTGATGGTGCGGGCGCTGGTCGACGCGCTCGCCGTGCACGACTGGCAGCCGGTGCTGCCCCCCGACGACGACTGCATCCGGGCGGTGCCCGACATCCCGCTGGGCGTGCCCGAACCGGTGCGGCCGGGCCCGGGCCGGGTGCCCGCCCAGGGCGGCACCGTGCCGACGGCCGGACCGTCGTGAGCGCCCGCCCGCCGGCCGGCGGGGTGGCCGCGGTGCACGCCGCGGCCGTCGTGCTGCTGGCGTTCTCGTTCGGCGCGGTGGCGGTGCGCGGGATGGCCGAGCCCGGGGTGGCGCTGGCGTTCACCGTGCTGATCGCGCTCGGCGAGTGCGTCCGGATCACTCTTCCGGGCGATCGCGAGCAGGCACCGATCGGTGCCGCCGGTGCGCTGGCGTACGCCCTGCTGGGGCCGCTGCGCGGGCTGCCCACCGCGCACGGCGTGCTCCAGGCGGTCGCGGTGACCGGCGCGGGGCTACTGCTGGCGCTGCTCCCGGCGGTGGCGCTGCCCCGCGGGGCCCGGCGGCCGCGGCGAGCGCCGTGGCGGGACCGGGCCCGGCTCGACGGCGCCGCCCGGCGGCTGCTCGGGGCCGGGTTCGCGGCCGCGATCTTCCAGCCGCTCTACAACAGCGGAGTGGTCGACCGGTTCTCGGCGGACGGCCCCGCCTACGGGGTGTTCCTCACGGTGGTGGCGGCGCTGGCCGCGCTCTGCGACGCCACCCTGGCGGCGGTGCTGCGGCGGGCCCGGAGCGGGCTGCGGTTCCCGGCGGCGCTGGAGGACGAGCTGCGGTCGCTGTTCGGGATCGGCTCGGCGATCGCCGCCACCGGGATGCTGGTCAGCCTGGCGGCGGGCGAGGTCGGGCTCTGGGCGCTCCCGCTGTTCTGCGCGCCCCTGCTGCTGGCGCAGGTGTCGTTCCGGCGGGCCGCCGCCGTCCGGGCCACCACCGGGCAGACCATCGCCAGCCTGGCCAAGGCCACCGAGGTGGCCGGCTACACCCCGTACGGCCACGCCCGCCGGGTCGCCGACACGGCGTGCGCGGTCGGCCGCGAGCTGGGGCTGAGCACCCGCGAGCTCGCCCTGCTGGAGTACGCCGCGCTGATGCACGACATCGGGCAGCTGTCGCTGGTCGAGCCGGTGCCGGACGGGGCGACGGCGCTGCTCCCGGAGGAGGAGCAGCAGCGGATCGCCCGGCTGGGCAGCGAGGTGATCCGGCGGACGGGGGTGCCGCGGCAGGTCGCCGAGCAGGTCGCCCGGCTGGCCGATCCCTGGCCCGGGCGGCCCGACCCGGACGAGCGGGCGGTGCCGCTGGCGGCCCGGATCATCCGGGTGGCGAACGCGCACGACGACCTGCTGACGGCGGCGCGCGGGCGCGGGGTGGAGGAGGTGGTGGGGCGGCTGGAGGTGCTGGAGGTGCTGCGGCTGGGGCGGGGCCGGATCTACGACGGACGGGTCGTGGACGCGCTGGTGAGGGTGCGGGGGTAGGGGAGGGGCGCGCGGCGGGTGGGGGCGGCGGGCGCTGTTCAGGGGTTGGGGTTGAGGCGGGGCGTCGGGGCGGGCAGGCTGGGTAGGGGTGGGGCCGGGAGCGGCCGGAACCCCGGCTGCGGGGAGCGCGGGCGACGGCGGGCGTGGTTGGATGCGGTCGTAGCGTGGAACACCGACCCGGGGCACCGGGCCCGTGGCAGCGGGAGCGGACACGGGACTTGAGCGGACGACGACGGCAGGGACGAACGTGAGGATCTTCCACCGGGCACGGCACCGGCCGTCCGCCACCTGGCGGCAGACGACCGATCGGGCTTTCACGCTGATCGGCGACGGCCGCTACGAGGACGCGGGCGCCCTGCTGGTGATGGCGGCCGATCTGGAGCCGTGGCTGTCGGACTCCTGGTTCAACCTCGCGCTGTTGCACAAGTTCCGGCGGGACTGGGAGCAGGCGCGGGCGGCCGGCCTGCGGGCGGTGGCGCTGCTGGACCGCGAGCAGGGCGCCCCCGACTGGTGGAACCTGGGGATCACGGCGACGGCGCTGCAGGACTGGCCGCTGGCGCGGCGGGCCTGGCAGGCGTACGGGCTGCGGCTGCCGGGCGGGGCCGGGGCCCACCCGGACGGCCCGGTCAGCCTGGACCTGGGGACGACGCCGGTGCGGCTGTCGCCGGACGGCGAGTCCGAGGTGGTCTGGGGGCGCCGGCTGGATCCCGCGCGCATCGAGGTGCTGTCCATCCCGCTGCCTTCGTCGGGCCGCCGCTGGGGCGAGGTGGTGCTGCACGACGGCGCCCCGCACGGCGAGCGGGTGACCGACGGGGTGGCGTACCCGGTGTTCGACGAGATCGAGCTGTGGGCGCCCTCCCCGGTGCCGACCTACGTGGTGCTGCTGCAGGCCGCCACCGCGGCGGACCGGGACGCCCTGGAGCGGCTGGTCGCGGACGCGGGGTACGCGGCGGAGGACTGGACGTCGTCGGTGCGGCTGCTCTGTCGGGCGTGTTCGGAGAGCCGGATGGCCTCCGACGACGGGCACACCGCGCACCACGACCCGCACGACGACGGGGACGCGGCCCACCCGGGGCACCTGAGCCATCTGAGCCAGGGCGCCGGCGGGATGTCCTGGCTGGTGGAGCGGGAGTGCGGGATCGCGGCTCCGGCGCTGCTGGTGCGTACGCTGCTGGACCGCTGGGTGGCGGCGGCCCCCGGTACCCGCGCGTACCGGGATCTCGAAGAGGTCTGCTGAGCGGTCCGCTTACCCTTGGTCGGTACGGCCAGACGATCCAGGGAAGCGGAAGACACACAGCGATGGCGGAGCAGCACGACCACCAGCACGACCACGACCACGAGCCCGCGCAGGGTGAGGCCCAGCCGGTGAAGGTGGTCGGCGAGGAGCCGGACCTCTCGAAGGGCACCGCGCGTCCGATCACCGTCTACGGCAACCCGGTGCTGCACCGGGAGGTCAAGACCGTCACGGCCTTCGACGGCGAGCTGTCGGGGCTGATCGACGACATGTTCCAGTCGATGTACGCGGCCGAGGGCGTGGGCCTGGCGGCCAACCAGATCGGCGTGGACCTCAAGGTGTTCGTCTACGACTGCCCGGACGACGAGGGTGTGCGCCACATCGGCCACGTCATCAACCCCGTCCTGGAGGAGCTGCCGGCCGGCAGCAAGCGGGTGCTGGACGACGGCAACGAGGGCTGCCTGTCGGTGCCGACCGCGTACGCCGAGCTGCCCCGGCCGGACTACGCCGCGGTGACCGGCCAGGACAAGGACGGCAACCCGATCCGGGTCGAGGGCACCGGCTTCTTCGCCCGCTGCCTGCAGCACGAGACCGACCACCTGTACGGGTTCCTCTACATCGACAAGCTGTCGAAGCGGGACCGCAAGGACGCGCTGCGGCAGATGGCCGAGGGCACGCCGCGGTACGCGACGGTGTCGAACGGCTGACGTGTCACGGAAGGGCCGGTGCACGCGCACCGGCCCTTCCGCGCGGGTGCCTACCGCGGCACGAACAGCCACTCCGGGCCGTACGTGAAGCGGGGGGCGGCGGGCAGCTTGACGCCGTTGATCTGCTGGGCGGTCCGGCGCATCTGGCCCATCTGCCCGATCGCCGGGCCGATCGAATCGGGGCCGGCGTCGCCCCAGGCGCCTTCGAGGGCGTACAGCATGTCGCTGTAGTGCTGGTTGAAGGTCGCCAGGAGGGTGGCGGTGGGCTGGTCGGGCTCGTTGCCGGGGCTGTTGGCCCAGCCGCCCAGGGGGACCCGGGCGACCGGGGAGGCGTCCGGCAGCGGGACCTCCGGGCCGGTGAACCCGTACTTCTTCGTCCCCTCGTCGAGGACGAGCTTGCGGCCTTCGGCGATCTCCTTGAAGGCGTAGTAGTGGGCGAGTTCGCCCGGGGCGCCGGGGAAGGGGTTCTCCGGCGAGGCGTCCGTGCCCTCGCCCTGCGACTGGATGACGTGGATGGCGGCCAGCACGTCGTCGATGGTGTTCATCGGGACGATGTCGTTGCCGGCGCCGTGGCTCGACCCGAGCGGGAAGCTCACCTGCCGCTGCCCGGTGAGCAGGTGGGCGAAGGTGGGGAAGACGTTCGCGATCCGCTGGTAGAAGGCGCCGATGGTGTTGCCGTCGGCGGCGAAGGCGAGCGGGTGCTCGGGCTTCTCGATGTCGGCGAACAGGCCCGCCGAATCGCGGGTCAGCCCGCTCAGGTAGACCTCCAGGCCGGGGTTGACGCCGCCGGGGAGCTCACCGGGGTACTTGGGGACGGTGAGCGGGTCGGTGAGGACGACCGTGCCGCCGATGCTGGTGAGCATGTTGCAGACCAGGCCGAAGTGCGACATCTCGTCGAAGACGATCTCGCGGATGGTGTGGCGCACCGGCTTGGAGCTGTCGGGGTCGGTGATCGACCAGAGCGCGGTGGCGTAGGGCGGGATCGTGGACAGCTCCAGCATGATCGCCCGCTGGAGCGCGTCCTTGAGTTCCTGCTCCGTCCAGTCCTCCTCCGCCATGCTCATGAGCTGGACGATGGCGTCGCTCCGGTAGTCGAGGATTCCGGTCGGCACGGTGGGCCCCTTTCGTTCGGCTGTGGCCGGACCGTAGCGGGGGACGGCACCGTCCGTATGCGTGCCGTTCCGGTGGGGCCCGGCGGTTTCATTCGGACGAGCGAACGACGCCGCCCCGCCCGGTGCGAACACCGGGCGGGGCGGCGGCTGTTGGCCGGGCCCCCGGAGGAGCGGGACCGGGCGGGCCGGGCGGGCCTAGAAGTCGTCGTCGAAGGAGACCGAGCCCTCGACGGCGACCTGGTACGCGGAGACCCGGCGCTCGAAGAAGTTGGTCAGCTCCTGGACGTTCTGCAGCTCCATGAACCCGAAGGGGTTGGTGGAGCCGTAGCGGATCGGCAGGCCGAGGCGGGCGAGCCGCTGGTCGGCCACCGCCTGCAGGTACTCGCGCATGGACTCGGTGTTCATGCCCGGCAGGCCCTCGCCGCAGAGGTCACGGGCGAACTGGAGCTCGGCCTCGACGGCCTCCTCCAGCATCTCGGTGACCTGCTGGGCCATCTTCTCGTCGAAGAGGTCGGGCTCCTCCTCGCGGACGGTGTCCACCACCGACATCGCGAAGTCCATGTGCATGGACTCGTCCCGGAACACCCAGTTGGTGCCGGTGGCGAGGCCGTGCAGCAGGCCGCGGCTGCGGAACCAGTACACGTACGCGAAGGCGCCGTAGAAGAACAGGCCCTCGACGCAGGCCGCGAAGCAGATCAGGTTGAGGAGGAACGCGCGGCGGTCGTCCTTGCTCCGCAACGAGTCGATGTGGTCGACCGCGTTCATGTACTTGAAGCAGAACTGGGCCTTCTGGTGGATGGAGGGGATGTTCTCCACCGCGGCGAAGGCCGCGTTGCGGTCCTCGGGATCGGGCAGGTAGGTGTCGAGCAGCGTCAGGTAGAACTGGACGTGCACGGCCTCCTCGAACAGCTGCCGGGACAGGTAGAGCCGGGCCTCGGGGGAGTTGATGTGCTTGTAGAGGCTCAGCACCACGTTGTTGGAGACGATCGAGTCACCGGTGGCGAAGAAGGCGACCAGCCGGCCGATCATGTGCCGCTCGCCGTCGCTCAGCTTGGCGAGGTCGGCGACGTCGGAGTGCAGGTCCACCTCCTCGACGGTCCAGGTGTTCTTGATCGCGTCCCGGTAGCGGTCGTAGAACGACGGGTACCGCATCGGCCGCAGGGTCAGCTCGAAGCCGGGGTCGAGCAGCATCTTCTCGCGGTCGGGACGGGCTTCGGGGGTGGTGCTCACTGGCAGGCCTCGCAGGACTCGGGGTTCTCCAGGGAGCAGGCCAGCGCGGCCTCCTCCTCCGGGCTGAGGGTCGGGGACGCCACCGGCACCGGCGCGGCGGCGCGGGCGGTGCCCGAGGCGGCCTGGGCGATCCGGGTGGCGGGCCGCGACCGCAGGTAGTAGGTGGTCTTCAGACCGACCTTCCACGCGTACGCGTACATCGAGCTCAGCTTGCCGATGGTGGGCGCCGCCATGAAGAGGTTCAGCGACTGGCTCTGGTCGATGTACGGCATCCGGGCGGCGGCCAGGTCGATCAGCGCGCGCTGGGGCAGCTCCCAGGCCGTGCGGTACAGCGAACGGACCTCGGCGGGCAGCCAGTTGAGGTCCTGGACGGAGCCGTTGGCGTCGCGCAGCGCGTCCCGGGTCTGCTGGTCCCAGACGCCGAGCTCCTTCAGCTCGCGCACCAGGTACGGGTTGACCTGGAGGAACTCGCCGGAGAGGGTCTCGCGCTTGAACAGGTTGGAGACCTGCGGCTCGATGCACTCGTACACACCGGCGATCGAGGCGATCGTGGCGGTGGGGGCGATGGCGAGCAGCAGCGAGTTGCGCAGACCGGTCTCGGCGATCCGGGCGCGCAGCGCCTCCCAGCGGCCGGCCCAGTGCGGCGCGGCCGAACCGAAGTGGTCGATGTGCAGCTCGCCGCGGGCGGCGCGGGTCTCGCCGTAGGCCTCGTGGCGGCCCAGCTGCTCGGCCAGATCGGCGGAACGCTCGTACGCGGTGAGCATGATGCGCTCGGCGATGAGGGTGGAGAGGGCCTTCGCCTCGGCGGAGTCGAAGTCCAGGCGGAGCTGGAAGAAGACGTCCTGGAGGCCCATCACGCCGAGGCCGACCGGGCGCCAGCGCGAGTTGGACGCGCCGGCCTCGGGGGTCGGGTAGAAGTTGATGTCCACCACGCGGTCGAGGAAGGTGACGGCGGTGCGGACGGTGGCGTCCAGGCGGTCCCAGTCCATCGCGTTCAGCAGGTCGGCGGCGGTGGCGCCGGGGGCGACGTGGGCGCCGAGGTTGACCGAGCCGAGGTTGCAGACGGCGGTCTCGGAGTCGTCCGTGACCTCCAGGATCTCGGTGCAGAGGTTGGAGCTGTGCACCGTGCGGCCGGGCAGCGCGGTCTGGTTGGCGGCGCGGTTGGAGGCGTCCTTGAAGGTCATCCAGCCGTTGCCGGTCTGCGCCAGGGTGCGCATCATCCGGGAGTAGAGGGTCTGCGCCGGGATGGTGCGGACGGCCTTGCCGGCCTGCTCGGCCTTCAGGTACGCCTCGTCGAACTCGGCGCCCCAGAGGTCGACCAGCTCGGGCACGTCGGCGGGGGAGAACAGCGACCAGTCGGCGTTCGCGTTGACGCGGCGCATGAACTCGTCCGGGATCCAGTGCGCCAGGTTGAGGTTGTGGGTGCGGCGCGCCTCCTCACCGGTGTTGTCGCGCAGCTCCAGGAACTCCTCGATGTCCGCGTGCCAGGTCTCCAGGTAGACGCAGGCCGCGCCCTTGCGGCGGCCGCCCTGGTTGACCGCGGCGACCGAGGAGTCGAGGGTGCGCAGGAACGGGACGATGCCGTTGGACTTGCCGTTGGTGCCCCGGATCAGGCTGCCGCGCGAGCGGATCCGCGAGTAGGACAGGCCGATGCCGCCGGCGTGCTTGGAGAGGCGGGCGATCTGGGCGTACCGGGAGTAGATCGAGTCCAGGTTGTCCAGCGGCGAGTCCAGCAGGTAGCAGCTCGACATCTGCGGGTGCTTGGTGCCGGAGTTGAAGAGCGTCGGCGAGGAGGTCAGGTACTCCAGCCGGCTCATCAGGCCGTACAGCTCGGAGACCTCGCGCACCGACTGCTCGTTGTCGCCGACCGCCAGACCACAGGCGACGCGGAGCAGGAACTGCTGCGGGGTCTCGACGACCTTGCGGGTGATCGGGTGGCGCAGCAGGTACCGGGACTGCACGGTGCGCAGGCCGAAGTACTCGAAGCGGCCGTCGCCCTCGGGGTCGATCAGCGCGTTCAGGGCGGTGGCGTGCTTGGCGACGAAGTCGGCGGTGGAGTCGCCGATCAGGCCCTCGGCGTGGCCGACCGCGATCGAGTCCGAGAAGGTGACCGAACCCTGGCTCACCGCCTCGTCGACGATCTCCAGCGCGAGCAGTCGCGCGGCCAGCTTCGAGTACTGCGGGTCCTCGGCGATCATCGACGCTGCGGCGTCCACGGCCAGCCCGCGCAGCTCGGCGAAGTCCGAGCCGGCGTGGCGGCCGCGCAGCGCGGCGGCGGCGACATGGCCGGGGTCCACCTGGGGGAGGTCGGCGCTGCGGTCGGTCAGCAGCCGGAGCAGTGCGCCACCGGGGTCGGACACCGTCGGGTCGACGGGGGCGGAGCTGGAACCCTGGGCGGGCAGGGTGACTGAGGCAGCGGTGGTCAAGGCGCTCTCTCCTGGCGGCGATCGGCGTCGGCGGTGGCTCGGGCCGGACCGTTCGGGGCAGGGGAGCACGGCGCGCCGGCCCGGAGGCGGCGCGCGACGGTGGCATCCCCGGCCCGCCCGCGAGGCCCGGAAGTGGTGCTGGTGCGAAAGGCCTCTGCGGGGAGGCCAGGCGGCACGCCGTCGGCAGGTATTCGGACTCGCGGGCTCTGTCGGAGCCGCCCGCACACCGCTGCGGGGCAGTCCCGGACTCGCACCGGGTTCCCCTGCGTCGACAGCAGGGATGAGCATACATCTAGTGGTGTCCGCTCGATGCGACCCCACATGTTGTGCGGCGTCGCGTGTCGACGTGATCGCAGGTGGTACCGGCGAGAGGCCTTTCCCGGGCTGTTCCGGGGCCGTTCCGGGGCTGCGGCCGGCCCCCGGCCGCCCGCCGCGGGGGCCGGCGCCGGGGGCCGCCGCAGGGTCGTTCCAGGGCCTTCGCGGACCGCGGCGCAGGGCGTCGCCGGGAGTGCCCGGGGCCCGGCCGGTGTTCGGATTCGGAAACGGATCGGCCACCGGGCAGGCCCGCCGTCAGGGGCATGCCCTACGATCTCGGCTCATGAGGGAGCGGAGCCAGCGGGTCGTCGACACCGACGTGATTCGCGGAGCGGCCGCCGAAGGCAGTGAGGGGGGCGCATGAGCGACGGAACGGGCACGCCTGGGGAGTGGAGCGGCCGACCCGGCTCGCCGGGGCAGCAGCCGCACCCTCCCGCCGGGCCGGGTGGCGCGCAGAACCAGCAGCCGGGCACGCCCGGACAGCCGCCGCAGGGCCCGCCGCCCGCGCCGTACCCCGGCGTGCCGCAGCCGGTGCCGCCGGCCCCGGGCGGGTTCGGTCCGCCGCCCGCCTCGTACGGGCCGCCGGTGCCCGCGCCGCAGCCGGTCCAGCCGCCGGTGCCGTCCGTGCCGCAGCCGCCGCAGCAGGTCCAGCCGCCCGTGCCGCAGCCGGTCCCGCAGCAGCAGCCGGTCCCGCAGCAGCCGGCGCCGGTGCAGCCGCAGCCCCAGCCCCCGGTGCACCAGCAGCATGTCCAGCCGCAGCCGCAGCCGCAGCCGCAGCCGCAGCAGCACCAGTGGCAGCCGCAGCCCCAGCACCCCCAGCCCGTGCCGCAGCACGCCGAGCCGGACTGGGCCGCCCTCGCGGACCGGAACGAGGCGGAGGCCAAGCGCAAGGGCCGGACGCGGATCATCGGCGGCGTGGTCGCCCTCCTGGTGGTCGGCGGCCTGGTCGCCGGCGGCCTGCTGTTCCTGAACAAGGGCGACGACAAGAAGCCGGTCGCGGATCCCACCGGCGCCGCCACGGCGGCCACCCAGCCGCCGGCGCCCACGGCGTCCGGCAAGGCGTCCCCGACGGCCACCCCGAGCGCCACGCCCGAGGACCCGTCGAAGCCGCTCTGGGAGGCGACCACCGACCCGGCTCCGCAGGACGCGGCGGCGCTCTTCTCGGCGCTCACCGTGACGGTCAACGGCGCCACCTGGAACCGCACCGTGGTCTCGCTCGACTCGCCCTGCTGGGACGGCAACTCCACGGTCGGCGGCCTCGGCAAGGTCCTCGGTGACCAGGGCTGCCGCCAGGTGCTCCGGGCCACCTACGTCTCCGGCGACAGCGCGGTGACGGTCGGCGTCGCGGTCTTCGACCACAAGCAGCAGGCCGAGACCGCGGTGAAGAACTACGTCGGCCACCTCAAGGGCGCCGCGGCCCCCGGCTCGCCGGCGTTCTGCACCACCCCCGGCTGCACCAACACCAAGGGCACCCTGGGCCGGTACGGCTTCTTCACCGTCGAGGGCTCCGCCAAGGGCGGCAACACCGCGGACGCCGCCGCGACCGCGGCCGCCGCGGGCTTCGACGAGCACGTGAAGAACCAGCTCCTCCAGCGCACCAAGGCGGCGGGCGGCGCACCGGCCGCCACCCCGGCAGGCTGACGGTCCGCCCGGTTCGGCCCGGTTCCGGCCGGGCCCGCCCCGGTTCGCGCCCGGCGGGTCCGCTCGCCCCGGCCCCGGGGGATGTGGCAGGCTCACCGCCTGTCAGTCGTACACGTGTTCCGGTTGTGACGGCGCAGGCCGGTGCCGGTGAGCATCCGGAGGAGTGTCCGTGGCCCTGCCCCGCGCGCTGCGTGCCAAACCGGCCGTGCTGGCCGCGGCCGGCGCGCTGCTCGCCGCCGGCGCGGTGGTGCTGGCCGGCCAGGACGGCCGGGCCGACGGCGACCGCCGGGACGCGCCCGCCCGCAGCACGCTCACCCTGGGCGGCGCCGGGCGCACCCTGGCGCCGGAGGTCGGCCGCGAGCTGCTGGCCCGCGACCCGCAGGCCTCGCCCAACGCGCGGGCCGTCCAGCAGTTCCTCGCCGACCTGGAGAGCGCGGCCCGCGCCGGCCGCTCCGGCGGGACGGTGATCGGCCAGCACGTCGAGGCGCACAACGAGCTCTACAACCCCGAGTACGGGGACTACCGGGGGACCAAGCCGGTCGGCTACTACTACAAGAAGGCCGCCGACATCACCGGCCGGCTGCCCGGCTTCGTCGAGACCGACCTCGGCCCCGGCTACGGCCAGACCGGCTGGGGCGTCGGCAACCCGCGCTCCTACTCGGCGGGCCGCTGGCCGGCCTGCGCGGTCGGCTGGCAGTACACCGACGACGCCGTCGACCTGATGACCGCCGTCTGGTCCGGCCACCCGCGCCCGGACGACGGCACCTACGGGGCGTCGGGCACCCAGAAGAACTGCGACGGCACCAGCACCGAGCTGCCCGACAACGGCGGCGGCCCGGCCGGACTGGTCGGGATGTCCTTCCACGAGCCGTACCCGGGCTCGGACGTGAAGTCCTTCGACCGGGTGCTCTGCTCGGCCTCGCCCGGCGCGAAGGACCCGGGCTGGTTCGGCCGGGTCGTCGACAGCGCCGGCGACACCCCCGAGTACCGCGCGCTGCTGACGGACCTCTCCTTCCTGGCGGACCACCTGGAGTACCTGGCGGCCCACGACGTGCCGGTGCTGCTGCGGCCGTACCACGAGATGAACGCGGCCGACTGCGCCCGCGGCTTCTGGTGGTCGGGCCGCAAACCCGCCGACTACCAGGCGCTCTGGCGGATCACCTACCACTACCTGGTGGAGACCAGGGGCCTGCACAACCTGCTGTTCGCCTGGACGCCGGTCTCCTGGGACGGCGCCCCGGGCGTCGATCCGTGGGACTACTACCCGGGCGCGCGGTACGTCGACGTGGTCGGGGTGGACGACTACAGCGGCAGCCCGGCGCACCCGATCGGCACCGGCGAGGTGTGGACCAAGCGCTACTACGACGGCCTGGCCGGCTACGGCAAGCCGCGGATCCTGGCCGAGTCCTTCGCCGCGCCGGTCAACTCCCGCCAGCCGGACACCCTGCGGCGGACCCCGTGGACGATCTGGACGGTCTGGGGTCAGTCGCTGACGGCGGACAACCTGACCCCGGACCAGCCCCGCAACTCCAACGCCGACGTCAAGGCCACCTACGGCAACGGCCTGGCGCTCACCGGCGGCTCCGGCCCGTTCGGCGCGGACGTCGACTGGAGCGGTCTGCACGTCCGGTGAACCGGCCGGTCTCGTCCGTGAGATCGACAACACGTCCGCACCCTCCTGAACCGGGGGAATTCCTGGTCCGTTCGCGCGTGTGGCATCCTGTGGCCCGGAATCGAACGGGTTGAAGCCGGGTGCGCCCGGCAGGGGCGGGGGTACGGGAGATGACACAGGCGCGTCCTGACCGTCCGGCCGGTGGCCTCGCGGTGGCCTGGGGGGCGGTGATGCTCGGCTGGGCGGTCTACAACTGCTTCTGGCAGGTCGGCTTCGCCACCTTCGCCAAGGGCGTCTTCTACTACGGCGGCTCCTCGGTGGGCGCCGAGACCGGCAGCCTCAACTTCGCGGTGCTGTACCTGACCTCCGGCATCCTGCTGCTGCGCGGGCGGGACTGGGCACGCGGCGTGGTGGTCGGCGTGGCGCTGGTCGAGGGCTACAACCGGGTGCGCAGCCTGACCGGCGCGCTGCTGGACGCCCCGCAGCGCCGGTGGTTCACCGGCACCACCGAGGGCTGGCTGAAGCTGGCGACCTTCGGGCTCGGGGTGGCCGTCACCGCGACGCTGGCGGTGCTGCTGGTCGTCTCGCTGCGCCGGACCGGATCCCGCTGGGCGCCGGCGCCGGGCCCGTGGGCGGCCGCCGGGCAGCCCTCGCCGTTCCAGCCGCTGCCCGCCCAGCAGTCGGGGCAGCAGCCCGGCCAACTGCACTGGTCGCTGCTGCAGACCCTGCCGCAGGACCAGGCTCCCGGCCACCCGCCGACCCAGCCCCAGCAGCCCGCGCAGGCCTGGCCGCAGCCCCAGCAGGTTCCGCAGCCCCCGCAGCCCCAGCAGGCTCCGCACCCCCCGCACGACCGGACGCAACCCGGCTGGACCCCACCGCCGGCCGCCGTCCCGCCGCAGCCCCCGCAGCCCCAGCACTCGTGGCCGGCCCCGCCGGTGACGCCCGGACCGGTTCCGCCGGCCCCGGGGACGCCGCCCTACCCGGGGTAGCGAGCAGGACCCGCCGGCCCGGACCGGCGGGGTGAACGGACAGACGCAACAGACGAGGAACGACTTTCGCCATGACAGCACCAGCACCCGCGCGGACGGTACTCACCACGTCCCGCGAGGCCGCTCGGCTCGCCGACCGGCAGATGTCGTGGAAGCCGCGCATCGTCCCGTTCTACCTCTCGTTCGTGATCATCTTCGGCTTCTCGCTCTGGGCGTACGTGCCCAACCCGACCCCGCTCGGCTGGGCGATCACGATCCTCTGGGGCATGCCGGTCTTCGGCGTGCTGATCGGCTTCCAGGGTGTGCTGATGGTCCGCCGCCGGCTGCGCAAGGCGAACCGGATGACCCCGGCGGTGCCGGTCGACGACGACTACCTGATCGTCCTGGTGCCGACCATCGGCCGGCACGACACCTACCCGGCGCTGGAGCGCTCGGTGCTGTCGTACGTCGACCACCTGCCCGCCTACTTCCCGTGGATGCGGGTGGACATCCTCACCGAGGAGGGCTGCGCGGCCGGCGAGAAGATCGACGAGCTGGCCGCCCGCAACCCGCTGATCCGGGTGGTGACCGTCCCGAAGGCCTACCAGACGCCCAACGGAACCAAGTTCAAGGCCCGCGCCAACCACTACTCGCACGAGCTGCGGATCGAGGAGGGCGAGGCCGAGGACGACGTCTGGGTGCTGCACATGGACGACGACACCGGGGTCGGGCCGGACACCGCCGCCGCGGTGGCCCAGTTCATCAACCGGCAGCGCCGGGCCGGGGACGACGCCAAGCACATGGCCCAGGGGATCCTGACGTACCCCCGGGAGAACGCCGTCTCCACCTTCACCTGGCTCGCCGACGCGATCCGCCCGGCCGACGACATCGCCCGCTTCCGCGCGATGACCGGGACCGGGACGCCGATCGCCGGCGTGCACGGCGAACTGCTGCTGGTGCGCTCCTCGGTGGAGGCCACCATCGGCTGGGACTTCGGCCCCGACACCATCGTCGAGGACGCCCAGATGGCGCTCAACTTCTGCGTGCGCTACCCCGGCCGCAGCGACTGGTTCAACGGCCGCTGCTACGGCGCCTCGCCGGCCGGCCTCAAGGACTTCCTCAAGCAGCGCGAGCGCTGGGCCTGGGGCCTGGTGGCGCTCTGCTTCAACAAGAGCATCCCGCTGCGGTTCCGGCTGTTCATCGGGATGGGCATGGTCAGCTGGGTGCTCGGACCGCTCCAGCACGTCGGCCTGGTGCTGCTGATCGCCTGGTTCACCGGGACGATGAACACCTCGCCGGTGACCCAGTCGGTGGTGCTGATCTGGTCGATCAACTTCGCCTACGTGATCTGGACGTACTGGGAGGGCCTGCGCCTGAACGTGGTGGGCTCGGCCGACCACCGGCGCAAGTGGTGGGAGCCGATGGCGGTGGTGGCGGCCATCCCGCTGTTCTCCCTGCTGGAGGGCTGGGGCGGGATGCGGGGACTGATCAAGTTCCTGCGCCGCGAGGAGAACAAGTTCGTCGTCATCGCCAAGCCGGCCTGACCGGCGACCAGGGGCTGCTGCCAGATATGAAACGCTTCGTCATCTTCATCCTGCCGACCGTCGTGCTCGGCCTCACCGTGGGCGTGCCGATCGTCTGGGGCGACCACCCGATCAAGTTCGACCACAAGCGCCCGACCGAGGTGCACTGGGCCGGCGCGCCGGCCGAGCAGGGCCGGGTCTGGGGCTTCGGCAAGGACGCGCCGCCGGAGGACACCGGGCCCAAGGTGGCCCGGCCGTGGGCGAAGGGCAGCCCGGAGTGGGGCGTCCAGGTGTACTGGCTGGACGACCCGGCCGACCCGGAGAGCTTCGTCCAGGGCAAGGCGGACCGCATCGTCAAGTACGTGGTCGGCCTGAACGCCAACGCGCTCTCGGTGTCCTTCCCGTTCTACACGGTGGGCAGCAAGTCCAACGCGGTCGCCGCCCGGCCGACCACCCCGAGCCCGGACCGGCTGGCGATCCTGCTGGACACCGCGCACCGGGCGGGCCTGCGCACCACCGTCCGGCCGATCCTGGACGAGGAGTCGCTGAAGCCGGCCAACAACGGCTGGCGCGGCAACATCGCCCCCACCGACCGGGACGCCTGGTTCGCCAGCTACTCGGCCTTCCTGGCGCCCTACCTGAAGGCGGCCGAGGAGCACGGCGCGACCGAGTTCACCATCGGTACCGAGTTCAACTCGCTGGAGGCCGACCCGCACTGGGCCCCGCTGGTCGAGCAGGCCGGGAAGACCTTCCACGGCGAGGTGGCCTACGACGCCAACTGGGACAACTGGTCCAAGGGCGCCGTCGCGGTGCCGACCGGGCGCACCGGCGTCGACGCCTACTTCCCGGCCAAGTCGGCCGGGGACGACGCCACCCCGGCCGACCTGGCGGCCAGCTGGAACAGCTGGCTGGACAAGCGAGGCAAGGGCCCGCAGCCGACCACCAAGCTGACCGAGGTGGGTATCCCGGCCCAGAAGGGCGCCTACAAGACGCCCGGTGACTTCTACACCAAGCGCGAGCTCAACGAGCCCGTGCAGGCCACCTGGTTCACCGCGGTCTGCCAGGTGGCGCAGGAGCGGAAGCTGGCCGGACTGTACTTCTGGTCGCTCTACTTCGGCATCGACCCGACCCTGCCCACCAACCAGGACACCCCGCGGATGGACTTCGCCGGGCGCCCCGCCTCCGAGCAGGCGATCCGCGACTGCTTCGCGCAGACCTACGCCGTCCCGGAGGGCGCGGCCGGCTGACCGGCCGGCGGGGTCGCCGCCCGGCTCGGGCCGGTGGTGGGCTTGCGGGACGGCGTGGTGGTGGGCTTGCGGGACGGGGTCGTCGAGTGGCTCGGGGACGGCTGCTCGGTCGGGGTGGCCTGTTCGGTGGCCGGCGGGGCGGTCGGCGTCGCCGGGGCGGTCGGCGTCGGCTGGGGAGCCGGCGCGTCCGGCGGCCGGACCCCGGCCAGCGCGTCCGCGATCTGCTGCTCCAGCCACGGCGTCACCAGCCGCATGCCGGCCGGCGTGAGGTGCACGCCGTCGGTGGCGGGGGAGACCAGGTGGCCGTCCCGGTCCTTCCAGAGGCAGTTGCCGCCGGGGCAGTAGAAGGCGTTCAGGTCGAGCAGCTGGACGGCGCCGCCGGAGGCCTTCACGAAGTCGCCGACCTGCTGGTTGTAGCAGGTGCCCCAGGCCTTGCTGATCGCGCCGTTCTGCACCCGCTCGTTCATCAGCAGCACCCGGGCGCCGTGCGCGCGCTCGCGGACCAGGTCCGTCGCCTGGGTGAGCTGGGCGGTGTACCGGGTGCGGTAGTCCTCGTCGCAGGGGTTGAGCCAGCTGCCGTCCAGGTACTGCTCGGCGGCGTCCCAGCCGAGGTGCAGGACGACCGCCTGCGCCTGGACGCCGTCCAGGCTCTTCGCCCAGAGCGCGGTGCGGTCGCGGCAGTCGTCCGTGGTGTCGAACTCCACCCGGGAGGTGCCGCGGACCTTCTCGGAGCCGAACACGCCGCAGCCGCTGATGCCGCCGTCGACCACCCGGAAGCGGTCGCCGTGCCGGTACAGGCCGGTGGCCAGGTCCTCGGAGAAGGAGTCGCCGAGGGCGAGTACCAGCGGCTTGTCGGCGGGGCCGCCGCGCATGTCGTGCTCGACCCAGGCGGGCAGGTACCAGGCGCCGGCGGTGGCCGTCAGCGCGGCGGCGGCCAGCAGCGGGATGGTCGGCAGCGGCCGCCAGCGCAGCACCCGCAGCCGCTCGGTGCCGGTGTGCAGCAGCCAGGCCAGCACCCAGGAGACGGGCGCGCCGATGGCCAGCAGCAGCGCCGGCGAGATGTCGTCGACGAACCGCTGGAGCAGCCAGTAGACCGGCAGGTGCAGCAGGTAGAGGCTGTAGGAGATGGTGCCGGTGAGCCGCAGCGGGGGCAGTGCGAGGAGCCGGACCAGCGGACCGCGGTCGTGGCAGAGCGAGGCGGCGAGGACGGCCGAGAGCACCGCGACGCCGGCCAGCCCGCCCCGGTACAGCCAGGGCTCGTGGTAGTTGTCCACGCTGAGGCTGGCCCAGACCAGGCCGCCCAGCGCGAGGGTGCCGACCACGGTGGGCAGCACCGTGCTCCCGGCCCCCGGACGGCCGGGCGAACGCCGCTGGGCCCGCGAGCCCGTCTCCGGACCCTCCTGGACCGTGCGGCGCAGCCGCAGGTAGACCACGAAGGCGGCGGCGGCGCCGGCCGCGAAACCGACCGCGCGGGACTCGGTGCCCAGGTAGAGCCGGTCGCTGTTGGAGCCGTTCCACATCAGCGGGGCGACGGCGGCGGCGCCGGCGAACAGCACACCGGTCACGATGCCCGCGGCCTTGAGCGAGCGGCGGCAGACGGCGTAGATCAGCAGCAGCAGCAGCGGCCAGACCACGTAGAACTGCTCGGTGATGCTGAGCGACCACATCGCGGCCAGCGGGTCGATGCCGGCGAAGTGCTGCCAGTAGGCGTCACCGCGCTCCAACTGCGCCCAGTTGGCGACCTGGGCCAGCGCGGCCAGCGCCTGCGGGCGCAGCTCCTTCACGTCCTTGAGCGGGCTGAGCAGGGCCGAGAGGAGGACCACCAGGAGCACGGTGACCAGCAGGCCGGGCAGCAGCCGCTTGGCCCGGCGGCGGTAGAAGACGCCGAGGGCGATGCCGTCGGTGCGGTCCAGCTCCCGGATCAGGACCAGGGTGACCAGGAAGCCGGAGAGGACGAAGAAGGCGTCCACACCGAACAGGCCGTTCTGGAACCAGTTGGTGTGGTAGAGCAGCACGGAGGCGATGGCGAGGCCGCGCAGGCCGTCCACCGCCTTGAAGCGCACCGACGGCGGCACCGGCCGCCGGGGGGCGGGCGGCTCCGCGGGGATCGCGTACCGGCTGCCGCGCGGCGCGGGGATCCCGCGTGCCTCGCGCATGTCCTGCAGGGTGGGTCCGCTCGCCGCGGAGGGCGCGCCGATGCCGGGCCCGTCGTACATGAGGTGCTGCTCCTCTGATCGATGGGCTATCACGACGTGTCTCGATCAGAGGTTTATATCAAAAGAGCGGCCTGATCGTTCGTCGGCCACCGGGGCAGCCGGCCGATCCGGTCCCCGGCCCGCCGCTCCGCCGCCCCCTGACCGGCGGGCCGGCCGCGGCCGGACCGCCCCCGGTGGGCCGTCAGAAGGCCATGCTGTAGACCATCAGGTCCATCCCCGGGTACGGCGCCCAGTCGCGTTCCGGGGTCCGGCGGAAGCCGATCCGCTCGTAGATGCGGTGGGCGGCCGTCATGTCGGGGCGGGTGGAGAAGGCCATCCCGGCCAGGCCGAGTTCGCGGCTGCGGGTCAGGGCGGCCCGCACCAGGCTCTCGCCGACGCCCCGGCCGCGGGCGGCCGACGCGGTGGCGAGCATCCGGATCTCGCCCTCGTCCGGGGTGGCGATGTCGGCCCACTCGGTGCCGCCCACGGCGAAGGTCACGCAGCCGAGCACCCGTCCTTCGGCCGCGTCGACCGCGACGAGGAGCTCGGCCTCCCGGGACCGGCGGGCGGTGTCGCGCAGGAGGTCGACGTACTGGCTCTCGGGCGAGGTGTAACCGTCGCCGACGAAGGCCTCGACGGTGACGTGGCCGGCTGCTTCGAGGTCCGCTTCGCGGGCCGGGCGGATGACGATGTCCATCCGGTCAGTGTGCCGGAGCCGCGGCCGGCGGCGGGCGCCGGGGCGGCCGCCCGCGGACCGGTGGCAGCGGCCGCCGCGGGGCCGGCGACGGCGGGGGTGGTGGTGGCGGCCGGGTCGGCGTCGGGGCGCAGCGAGGCGGCCGGCATGGTGCCGTAGAGCCGGTCGGGCAGCGCCGGGTCGACGGGGTACCCGCCGGGCCGGTGCCAGTTGTCGCGGCCGGTGGCGGCGCCGCGGGCCACGTCGCGCCCGATCAGGGTGCCGAGCAGTCCGAAACCGCCGACGGTCCCGACCAGGGCGAGTGCACTTGCGAGCGTGTCGGAGTCCATGGCTCCACTCTCGCGGCGCGGCAGGCCGGCCACGAGTGGCAGGAATGCCCGATCCCATCGAAATCCTGCCACCGGGCCCTTCCCCGCGGACTCCCCGGGGAGGCATCCTGGGCGGCATGCTGAAGAACGTGGTCGCGGTGGTGCTGGAGGAGCTCCACCCCTTCGAACTCGGGGTGGCCTGCGAGGTCTTCGGCCTGGACCGCAGCGCGGACGGCCTGCCCCGGTACGACTTCGCCGTCGCCGGTGCCCGCCCCGGGCCGCACCGCACCCACGCCGGCTTCTCGGTGGACGTCCCGTACGGCCCGGAGCGGCTCGCCGGGGCCGACCTCGTCGTGGTGACCGCCACCGGGGTGCGCCCGCACTACCCGGAGCCGCTGGTGGACGCCGTGCGCGCGGCGGTGGAGGGCGGTGCCAGGGTGCTCTCGATCTGCAGCGGCGCCTTCGTGCTCGGCGCCGCGGGGCTGCTGGACGGCCGCCGCTCGACCACGCACTGGCGGCACACCGCGGAGCTGGCCGCCCGGTTCCCGCGGACCACCGTCGAGCCGGACGTGCTTTACGTGGACGACGACCCGGTGATCACCTCGGCCGGCACGGCGGCGGGCATCGACGCCTGCCTGCACCTGGTCCGCCGGTTCCAGGGCGCCGAGGTGGCCCGGGGGATCGCCCGCCGGATGGTGGTGGCCCCGCACCGGGAGGGCGGCCAGGCCCAGTTCGTCGCCCGGCCGCTGCCCGAGGGGGACGGCGAGTCCCTCGCGCCGCTGCTCGACTGGATGCGCCACCACCTGGACGAGGAGTCCACCGTCGAGCAGTTGGCGGCCCGGGTGCACCTGTCGCCGCGCACCTTCGCCCGCCGCTTCCAGCAGGAGACCGGCACCACCCCGCACCGCTGGCTCACCGGGCAGCGGCTGCTGCTCGCCCAGCGGCTGCTGGAGAGCACCGCCGAGCCGGTCGACGCGATCGCCGCGCGCTGCGGCTTCGGCAACGCCGCCACCCTGCGGCACCACTTCGGCCGCCGGCTCGGCACGACTCCGCTGGCGTACCGCCGCTGCTTCGCCGAACCGGCGGCCGGCTGACGGCGGCCCGCCCGGGCCTGCCGCCGTCGGCCGTCGGCCCGCGGCCTCAGCCGAGCGTCAGGTGCCCGGTGTCGTTCCAGTGCGCCGGGCGCAGCCGCCCGGCCTCGGCCCGCCACAGGCTGGTGGAGCAGTTGCGGACCGTGTCCAGGGCCGTCAACTGCGCCTCGGTGAGCCGGTCCAGCGCGTAGCGGAGCATCAGCACCGTACAGTCGTGCGCGACCAGCAGGACCGGTCGCCCGGCCTCCTCCGCGCAGATGTCACGCAGCACGCTGCGCACCCGCAGGGCCACGTCCGCCCAGGACTCCCCGCCGGGCGGGCGGTAGTAGAGCTCGCCCATCTTGCGGCGTCTCGCGGCCTCGTCCGGGTGCCTGGCCTCGATCGCGGCCTTGGGCAGCATCTCCAGGATGCCCAGCTCCCGGTCGCGCAGCCGCTCGTCGTAGCGGACGGCGAGCGAGACCGGTACCGCGCCCAGCCCGGCGGCCTGGGCCAGCGCGATCCGGGCGGTCTCGGTGGTGCGCTCGTAGGGGGAGCACCAGACGCTGCGCGGGCGGTCGGCGCTGGGCAGGCCGGCCCACCAGCGGCCGAGCGCCTGGGCCTGCTGCCGGCCCTGGAGCGAGAGCGGGATGTCCGCGTCGCGGCAGCTGATCGGCACGCTCAGCGCGCCGGCCGCCTCGGCGAGCTGGAACTCGACGTTGGCGGTGGACTCGCCGTGCCGGGTGGCGATCAGCACGGACGGCAGCGGGCCGGGGGCCGTCACCGGCGCGGTGTGCGGGGCGGGCGCCGCCGGGTAGGGCGCCGCGGTGACCTGCGGGCCGGGCCGGTGGGTGGACTGGTGCTGACCGTTGAGTGTGGTGCCGAGCTCTGCCATCGCCGCTGCTCCCCGTGGGTCGATCGGGTGCCGGCCGGATGCCGGTCCGGTCTGGTGGTGCCCTGCATGTGCGGCCGTTCATACATATGATCGCGCCGCCTCCTCCAGTGTTCACGGAGGAGGCGGCGCGGTCACAGGGCGCGCGCGGAGCGAATCAGTGCGCCGCCACGGGCTCCGGCGCGTTCTTCAGCTCTTCGTCGCCGGATTCGGCGCTGTAGTCGCCCGGCCGGGTCTCGTCCGGCCCGTCCGGCGCCTTGACCGCCCGGAGCACCAGGGTGAGCACCACCGAGACGACCAGGTTGAGCACGAAGGCGGTGAGGCCGATGTAGCCGAGCTCGCCGATGCCGGGGATCTCGGCGGCGTTCCCGCCGAAGTGCTTGGTGGCGGGGCTGGCGATGTCGTACGCCTCCCAGGTGCCGTAGATCATGCCGACCGCCCAGCCGGCGAACAGCGCCCAGTGGTGGAACCACCGGGTGAACAGGCCGCCGACGATCGAGACGAAGGTCTGCAGGATCCACAGCCCGCCGAGCAGCTGCAGGTTGATCGCCGCCTGCTTGTCCATGCTGAGCACGAAGACCAGCGCGCCGACCTTGACCAGCAGCGAGGCCAGCTTGGCGACCCTGGTCTCGTCGGCGGGGGTGGCGGCCGGCTTCAGGAACTCCTTGTAGACGTTGCGGGTGAAGAGGTTGGCCGCCGCGATCGACATGATGGCGGCCGGCACCAGCGCGCCGATCCCGATCGCCGCGAAGGCCACGCCGGTGAACCAGTCCGGGAACATGTTCTCGAACAGCTGCGGCACCGAGAGCTGGGCGTTGAACTTCTTGTCGCCCTTGCCGATGCCGGCCGCGATCGCCATGAAGCCGAGCAGCGCCAGCAGGCCCAGCATCAGCGAGTAGGCGGGCATGATCGCCATGTTGCGGCGGACGGTGTTGCGGGACTTCGAGGCCAGCACGCCGGTCACCGAGTGCGGGTACATGAAGAGCGCCATCGCGGAGCCGATCGCCAGCGTGGCGTACGTCCACTGCTTGTTCTCGGGCACGGTGAGCGAGCCGGCCGACTTGGGAGCGCTGAACTTCTCGCCGACGGCGTCGAAGATGTGCCCGTAGCCGCCGAGCCGCAGCGGGATGTAGATCACCGCGACGATGATCACGATGTAGATCAGGGCGTCCTTGACGAAGGCGATCAGCGCCGGCGCCCGCAGCCCGGAGGAGTAGGTGTAGGCGGCCAGCACGCCGAAGGCGATGAAGAGCGGCAGGTCCTTGACGAACCAGTTGGCGTTCTCCCCGCCGCCGACGCCCAGCACGTCCAGCACCGCCTGGATGCCGACCAGCTGGAGCGCGATGTAGGGCATCGTGGCCAGGATGCCGGTCAGCGCCACGACCAGGGCGAGCGGCTTGGACCCGTACCGCCCGCGCACGAAGTCGGCCGGGGTGACGTAGCCGTGCACCCGGGAGACCGACCAGAGCCGGGGCAGGAAGAGGAAGACCAGCGGGTACGCGATGATCGTGTACGGCACCGCGAAGAAGCCGGCCGCGCCGGTCGCGTAGACCGCCGCCGGGACGGCGACGAAGGTGTAGGCGGTGTAGAGGTCGCCGCCGAGCAGGAACCACGTCACCCAGGTCCCGAAGCTGCGGCCGCCCAGGCCCCACTCGTCCAGGTGCAGGGCGTCGTCGGCCCGGCGCCAGCGCGAGGCCATGAAGCCCATCACGGTGACCAGCACGAAGAAGAGGACGAAGACGGTCAGGGCCGGTACGTTGACGCCGGTCATCGCGCGCCACCCGCCTTGCGGGCCTTCTCGTCCCGGTTGATCAGCAGGTACGCGGCCACCGTGAAGACGGCCGAGACCGGCACCCAGAGCAGCTGGTACCAGTAGAAGAAGGGCACCCCGCCCGCCTCGGGGTCGGTCTTGTCGTACGAGGACACCCAGAGCATCGCGACGATCGGCACGAGCAGGGCGAGCCCGGCCAGGACCCGTTCCGGGGTCACCGCCGGCACGGCCGCCGGGCCCGGTGGCTCGGGCATGACAGGTTCGGTGGCAGCAGGATCTGACGACATGGTTCGGCTCCGCTCCAGAGGGCTCACCCCGACGGCGCCGCAGCCCCGGAGCACCGCACAGCCCCCCGGAACCCGCCGAGCAGCACCACTGGTGATCGACAGTCAATACGGCTGCGAAATCTAGAGCATGGCGTGATCTGTGTCACCGGGAACGACAGAACTTCCCGCATTCCGGACGCTCCGCGCGCCGGGGCGGGCCGCCGCGCGCCGGGGCGGGCCGCCGCGCGCCGGGCCCGTACACGAAGGCACCGGCGTACGCCGTGCGTACGCCGGTGCCGGGAGAGCGGTGGGGGAGCGGCCGGAAGCCTACTCGGGGCGCTTGAGCCGGGTGATGAACTTGTACCGGTCGCCGCGGTAGATGGACCGCACCCACTCGACCGGGGCGCCGTCCGCGTCGAAGGAGTGCCGGGCGAGCTGGAGCATCGGCAGCCCGAGGTCGGAGCCGAGCAGCCCGGCCTCGCGCGGGGTGGCCAGGGTGGTCTCGATGGTCTCCTCGGCCTCGGCCACCGTGACGCCGTACACCTCGCGCAGGGCGGTGTACAGCGAGTTGTGCTTGGCCAGGTTGCGGCGCAGGGCCGGGAAGCGCTTCGCGGAGAGGTGGGCGACCTCGATGGCCATCGGGTCGCCGTTGGCCAGCCGCAGGCGCTCGATCCGCAGCACCCGCCCGCCGGGCTTGATGTCCAGCAGCGGGGCCAGCCGGTCGTCGGCGGTGATGTAGCCGATCTCGATCAGCCGGGAGGTGGGCTCCAGGCCCTGGGCGCGCATGTCCTCGGTGTAGGAGGTGAGCTGGAGCGCCTGGGCGACCTTGGGCTTGGCGACGAAGGTGCCCTTGCCCTGGATGCGCTCCAGCCGCCCCTCGACCACCAGCTCCTGGAGGGCCTGGCGGACGGTGGTGCGCGAGGTGTCGAACTGGGCGGCGAGTGCCCGTTCGGGCGGTACCGGGGTACCGGCCGGCTGGGTCTCGGTGAGCTGCAGCAGATGCCGCTTGAGGCCGTAGTACTTGGGCACCCGCGCGGTGGCGTCCGCGCCGGTCTGCGCGGGGAGGTTCTTCACCTGGGGGTCGTTGACCTGGGCCGTGCTGCCCCCGTCGCTGCTCATCGGACCTGTCTCCCGCTTCTCGCGGGGTCTTTGGGCGCCCCGCCGCATCGTTAACAACTCACATCGTTGCATGTATGGCTACGGAACGAATACCTCATCACGCGATGAACGATGTGCGGTGTCGGCTTGATAACGGGTGGTCCGGATCGGTCTAAGAGCCGTTGACAGGCCCATTGGTCTAGGCCAAGCTCCAGGCATCTGGTCTACACCACTAGATCGGTAACTATGAATCCCCCCACCCGTTCGATGGGGTCCGCGGCACCTTTCCTCCCGCTTTATGTGGGTCTGCCGCTGCCACCCGACGGGGGTCACTCAGGCATCCCTCAGGAGGATGGCGTGAAGCGTCAGCTCATCGCGGCGGTCGGCGTCGCAGCAATGGTCGTCGGCCTGGCGGCTTGTGGTTCGGACGCCAAGAGCGACGGCGACAAGGCCGGCTCGTCCTCGTCCGCCGCCAAGAACTACAGCGGCAAGACGCTCAAGGTGTGGCTGATGTCCGGCTCGGCCCCCAAGGGCTGGGACGACGCGGTCAAGACCGAGTTCGAGTCCACCTACCCGGGCTCCAAGGTCGAGTACCAGATCCAGGAGTGGACCGGCATCGGCCCCAAGGTCACCGCCGCGCTGTCCGAGGGCTCGGTCGACGTCCTCGAGGTCGGCAACACCCAGACCGCGGGCTACGCGGCCACCGGTGGTCTCCTCGACATCACCAAGGACAAGGCCGCCCTGGGCGGTGCCGACTGGAACGACAACCAGAGCGAGTCCGCGATCCTGGACGGCAAGCAGTACGCCGCCCCGTGGTTCGTGACCAACCGCGTGGTCGCCTACAACAAGGAGATCTGGGGCAAGGCGAACATCACCACGCCGCCGAAGACCCTGGACGAGTTCTACGCCGACCTGGAGAAGGTCAAGGCCGTCCCCGGCGTCACCGACCCGATCTACATGCCGGGCCAGGAGTGGTACACCTACTTCGGTCTGCTCACCAGCGAGGGCGGCAAGCTGGCGAAGAAGGACGGCGACAAGTGGGCCGGCGGTCTGTCGACCCCCGAGGCGCAGAAGGCCTTCGACACCTACAAGAAGCTGCAGAGCTACTCGGCCACCGCCGCCAAGGACGGTGACGAGGCCAAGCCGCAGCAGAAGGACGTCTTCGCCAAGGGCGACATCGGCTCGATCATCGGCCTCGGCTGGGAGATCCCGACCGAGAAGGAGATGCCGAAGGAGAAGATCGGCTACTTCCCGCTCCCGGGCAAGACCGCCGACAAGGCCTCCGGCGTGTTCCTCGGCGGCTCGAACCTCGCCATCGCCCAGGCGAGCAAGAACACCGACATGGCCAAGGACTTCCTGAAGATCGCCCTCAACGACAAGAACGAGGGTCTCGTCGCGGGTGCCGGCAGCATCCCGAACAAGAAGTCGCTGGACGACAAGGTGGTCGGCGACTTCGCCGCCGCCGCCAAGGTCGCCGCCTCCTCCGGCGGGATCACCCCGACCACGCCGAACTGGGCGAGCGTCGAGAACAACCCGAACCCCATCAAGGAGTTCCTGACCGGCGCCCTGACCGGTGACTACGCCGCGGCCGCCAAGAAGGCCGACGACGAGATCGCCAAGCGTCTGAACGCCAAGCAGTAGTAGTCGAGCGGCGTCGCTCACCGGCCCCCGGCGGGGGGCCGGTGGGCGGCGCCTGTCCGTCGTGGTCAGGTTCCAGGAAGAGAGAACGATGGCTGTGCATTCGGAGCGGGTGCAGACACAGTCCCCGGACACAGGGAAGGCTGCTGTGGCCACTATTGAGACGAGCGTCGCCGGCGGCGCCGAGGGCACTCCGAAGAAGAGCACCAGAACAGCGGGCGGACCGGGCTTCGGCACGCGGTTCGCCCCGTACCTGCTGCTGCTGCCGGCCACCGTGGTGACCCTGGGCCTGCTGGGCTGGCCCCTGCTGAAGACCGTGCTGGTCTCGTTCCAGAACCTGAACGCGCGCCAGCTCGTCCAGCACCTGACCGAGTGGAACGGCTTCGAGAACTACACCGAGCAGCTGACCAACGCCGACTTCTGGGCGGTCACCGGCCGGACGGTGGCGTTCACCCTGGTCAACGTGGTCCTGATCATGGTCGGCGGTTCGCTGGTCGGCCTGCTGCTCAACCGGCTCGGCAAGAAGATGCGGCTGGTGCTCTCGGTCGGCCTGCTCCTCGCCTGGGCCATGCCGGTGGTCGCCGCGACCACCGTCTACACCTGGCTGTTCGACACCCGCTTCGGTGTCGTGAACTGGTTCCTGGACCAGCTGGGCTGGCACTCGATGGCCGCCTACAACTGGACCGGCAGCCAGTACTCCACCTTCTTCGTGATCATCCTGCTGATCGTCTGGGGCTCGATCCCCTTCGTGGCGTTCAACATGTACGCCGGTCTGACGACCATCCCGAAGGAGCTCTACGAGGCGGCCCGGATGGACGGCGCCGGCCCCGCCAAGATCTTCACCTCGGTGATCTTCCCCAGCCTGCGGCCGTTCTTCCTGGCCACGACCTTCCTTGAGGTCATCTGGGTCTTCAAGGCCTTCACCCAGGTCTACGCGATCAAGGCGGGCGGTCCCGACTCGCTCACCCGGACGCTGCCCGTCCACGCCTTCCTGGAGGGTTCCGGCGCCCAGCACTACGGGACCGGCGCCGCGATCGCGGTGCTCACCATCCTGATGCTCGGCGTGCTGATGGCGTACTACTTCCGGATCATTCTGAAGCAGGAGGACGAGCTGTGAGGCGCTCGCTCATCGGACGTACCTGGCCGAACGTGATCGCGCTCGTCCTCTTCGTCTTCTTCATCTTCCCGGTCTACTGGATGGTCATCACGGCCTTCAAGGACGACAAGGACATCGTCAGCCGGACGCCGGTCTTCCTGCCGATCCACGCGACGTTCGACCACTTCACCACGGCGGTCAACGCGCCCAAGTTCTGGACGTACGTCACCAACAGCTTCACGGTGACGGTCGTCGCGGTGCTGATCTCGCTGGTGATCGCGACCCTGGCGTCCTTCGCCATCGCCCGGATGCGGTTCCGCGGCCGCAAGGCCTTCGTCCTGGTCGTGATGGCGGCGCAGATGGCGCCCTGGGAGGTCATGACCATCGCGGTCTACCTGATCGCCCGCGACAGCGAGATGCTGAACAGCCTGGTCCCGCTGACCGCCTTCTACATGATGATGGTCCTGCCCTTCACCATCTGGACGCTGCGCAGCTTCATCGCCGCCGTCCCGAAGGAGCTGGAGGAGTCGGCGATGGTGGACGGCTGCACCCGCACCCAGGCCTTCGTGAAGGTGATCTTCCCGCTGCTCGCCCCGGGCCTGATGTCGACCTCGCTGTTCGGCTTCATCACCGCGTGGAACGAGTTCCCCCTGGTCCTGATCCTGAACAAGACCGAGGGGCAGACCCTGCCGCTCTGGCTGTCCTCGTTCCAGACCAACTTCGGCACCGACTGGGGTGCCACCATGGCCGCCTCGACGCTGTTCGCCCTCCCGGTGCTGATCCTCTTCGTATTCCTCCAGCGCAAGGCCGTCGGTGGCTTGACCGACGGTGCAGTGAAGGGCTGACGCGACGTGAGCATCCTTGTCCCCACCCTCCCGGCCAGCGACCAGCTGCACCGTGACGCGCTGACCGTCCTGCAGCCCGGCTTCGTCGGCACCGAGCCCCCGGAGTGGGTCCGCCGCCACCTCGCGGCCGGCCTCGGTTCGGTCGCGCTCTTCGACCGCAACGTCACCGGTCTCGACCAGCTGTCGGCGCTCACCAGGGCGCTGCGCGAGGAGAACCCCGACCTCCTGATCGCGATCGACGAGGAGAGCGGCGACGTCACCCGCCTGGAGGCCGGCTCCGGCTCCTCCTGGCCGGGCAACTTCGCCCTCGGCGCGATCGACGACCCGGCGCTGACCCGCGACGTCGCCCGCGAGCTGGGCCGCGCGCTGGCGGCCGCCGGCGTCAACTACAACTGGGCGCCCACCGCGGACGTCAACTCCAACCCGCGCAACCCGGTGATCGGCGTCCGCTCCTTCGGCGCCGACCCGGAGCTGTGCGCCCGGCACACCGCGGCCTGGGTCGAGGGCCTGCAGTCGGCCGGCGTGGCCGCCTGCTCGAAGCACTTCCCCGGGCACGGCGACACCGCGGTCGACTCGCACCACGGCCTGCCGGTGATCGACGTCGACCTGGCGACCCTGCGCGCCCGCGACCTGATCCCGTTCCAGGCCGCCATCGCGGCCGGGACCAAGGCCGTGATGACGGCCCACATCATGATCCCGGCGCTCGACCCGAAGCTGCCGGCCACGCTCAGCCCCCGCGTGCTGCGCGACCTGCTGCGCGCGGCCCCGGCCGACGGCGGCCTCGGCTACCAGGGCCTGATCGTCAGCGACGCGATCGAGATGGGCGCCATCGCCGACACCTTCGGCATGGGCGAGGGCACCGTCCTGGCCCTGGCGGCCGGTGCGGACGCGATCTGCGTCGGCGGCGGGCTGGCCGACGAGGACACCGTGCTGCTGCTGCGCGACGCCATCGTGGCGGGCGTGCGGGCCGGCAAGCTCCCGGAGGAGCGGCTGGCCGAAGCCGCCGACCGGGTGCGCGCGCTCGGCAGCTGGGGCCGGATCGCGGCCCAGGGCGAGCGGCTGGAGCCCGATCTGGCGGTCGGCCTGCGGGCCGCCCGCCGCGCGCTGCGGGTGGTCCGGGCACCGGGCCGGGAGGCCCTGCCGGTGACCGAGCGCCCGTACGTGGCCTCGTTCTCCGACGAGCCCAACATCGCCGTCGGCGCGGTGACCCCGTGGGGCGTGGCCGACATGCTGGCCGACCGCTTCCCCGGCACCCGCACCCGGGAGGTCGGTCCGAAGGACGCCGCCCCGGAGCAGCTGGACGCGCTGGTCGCCGAGGTGGTGGCCGGCGCCGAGGGCCGCCGCCTGGTGCTGGTGGTCCGCGACGCGCACCGCTACGCCTGGATGTCCGCCGCGCTGTCCCGGCTGGTGGCGGCCCGCCCGGACGCCGCGGTGGTCGAGATGGGCCTGCCGCAGTCCGAGCCGGTCGGGGCGCTCCACATCGCCACCCACGGCGCCGCCCGGGTCTGCGGGCTGGCGGCCGTCGAGGTGCTCACCGGCCAGTCGGGAGCGATCGGCTGAGGTCCCGTCGGACCGTGACCCCGGGGGCCGGGAAGGCCTCCGCGAGCGGGCCCGTCATGCGCATGGCGCATGACGGGCCCGTTCCGTTTTCCCGCCGTTGGCCCTGCGGCGTTCCCAGATGACGGTGTTCCCTCAAATCAGCCTTAAGGCAGCCTTAAGTTCTACTTAGGGTGATGACGTCGCAACTGATCGCCACGGGCTACAACAGGTCTGCAACGTCCTTGTCGGCCAGGCCATTTGGCGTTGACACCGCCAGTGGTCTAGGCCAGGCTCCAGTCCATCCGGTTCGAACTTCAACCTCACCGGATGTGGTATAGGCCCTTCCTGAAGCACTTCGCCGTCCCCGCCCGGATCCCTCCCGGCGGACGCGCCATCACGCTGCCGGCGGGCACAGGCTCTAGCACCCTCGGAGGATGGCGTGAAGAAGCGTCAGCTCATGGCGACGTTCGGGATCCTGGCGCTCGCCGCCGGATTGACGGCCTGTTCCTCGGGCGGCTCGCCCTCGGGGGACGGCAAGGCCGCCACGGCGGACCCGAAGTCCGCCACCGGCACGGTCACCGTCTGGCTGATGGACGACGCCCAGAAGAACTGGCCGGACCTCGTGCAGCGGGTGAACGACGAGTTCGCGGCGAAGTACCCCAACGTCACCCTGCGGCTCGCCTACCAGGGGTGGGCCGACAAGGTCGGCAAGCTGGACAAGGCGCTCGCCGAGGGCAACGCCCCCGACGTGGTGGAGCTCGGCAACACCGAGACCATGAAGTACGTGCTCGCCGGCGCGCTGGCCCCGGTGGAGCGCTCCAGCTTCGACAACTCGGACGCCTGGATCAAGGCGCTCGCCAACACCTGCACCTACCAGGACAAGCTCTGGTGCGTGCCGTACTACGCGGGCGCCCGGGTCGCCATCTACAACGCGACGGCCTTCCAGGCGGCCACCGGCAGCGCGGAGTTCCCCAAGACCGAGGACGACCTCAAGGCGGCCCTGGACAAGGTCGCGGACAAGAACAAGGCCGACAAGGGCTACTCCGCGCTCTACCTGCCCGGCCCGTACTGGTACGCCGCGATGAGCTACGTCTCCGCGTACGGCGGCGCCATCGCCCGCTTCGACAGCGCCGGGAACTGGCACGGCACGCTCAGCGACCCGAAGTCCCAGCAGGGGCTGAACCACTTCGTCGACCTAGTGCGCAAGTACAACAAGGGCGACCTGGCGGTCAACGAGCAGAACCAGTTCGAGGCGATGGCCCGCGGCCACGCCGGGGCCTTCTACGGCAACGGCTACGAGGCCTCCAGCGTGACCGCGCCGGTCACCGGCGACCCGACCCTCAAGGACGCCGTCAAGCTGGCCACCATGCCCGGCCCGGGCGGCAAGCCGCTGCCGACCTTCATCGGCGGCTCGGACCTCGCCGTCACCGCCAAGTCGCCGTCGGCCGCGCTGGCCACCGACTGGGTCCGGATGTTCACCAGCACCAAGTCCCAGCAGGCGCTGGCGGACAAGGACATCCTGCCGAACAACCTCACCCAGCTGAACCCGCTGAAGAGCAAGCCGGCGACCGCCGCCGCGGCCAACGCGGTGCCGGACGCCTGGTTCACCCCGCTGGCGCCGGGCTGGGGCGCGATCGAGAAGCAGAAGATCCTGCCCGACATGCTCACCGCGATCCTCAAGGGCAACAAGCCGGTGGACCAGGCCGCCAAGGAGGCGGACGCCGCGATCGACCAGCTGATCAACAAGCAGGGCTGAGCCGCGCCGGCGGGGCCGGCGCCCCGGGGAGAGCCCCTTCCGGACCACCGGGAGGGGCTCTCGGATGTGCCGCGCGGGGGACTCCCCGTACGATTGCCGCAGGAATCACGGAACCACCGCAGCGAGTGTGCGGACTCGCCGCCGTAGAGGTCCTCGCCGGGCATCCCCGTCCGGGCGGGGTCGAACCATCTCATCGGAGGCACATCCTGATGTCCGACCCGCAGACTGCTCCCGTCCCCGGCCGGATCATGGCGGCGGAGATGGCCGAGCAGCCGGCCGTCCTGCGGCGCATCCTCGACGAGGGCGCCCCGAAGATCTTCGACATCGCGGCCCGGATCGCCGCCCGCAACCCTCGCTTCGTCCTGCTCACCGCGCGCGGCACGTCCGACAACGCGGCGCTCTACGCCAAGTACCTGGTCGAGATCCTGCTCGGCAAGCCGGCCGGTCTGACCTCGATGTCCACCACCACCGCGTACGGCGCCAAACCGGACCTCACGGACGTGCTGGTCGTCACCGTCAGCCAGTCCGGCGGCTCGCCGGACCTCGTCGCCTCCACCAAGGCGGCCCGCGAGGCCGGTGCGATCACGCTGGCGGTCACCAACAACGCCTCCTCGCCGCTCGCCGAGGTCTCCGAGTTCCACATCGACGTGCTGGCCGGCCCGGAGAAGGCGCTGCCCGCCACCAAGACCTACACCGCCGAGCTGCTCTCGCTCTACCTGCTGGTCGAGGGCCTGCGCGGCGGCGACGGCACGGCCGCCCGCGAGCTGCCGGAGCTGGCCGCCGGCATCCTGGCCCGGCAGCCCGAGGTGAAGGCCCTGGCCGAGCGCTACCGCTTCGCCCAGCGCCTGGTCATCACCTCGCGCGGCTACGGCTACCCGACCGCCCGCGAGGCGGCGCTGAAGCTCATGGAGACCACCTACATCCCGGCCTCCCCGTTCTCCGGCGCCGATCTGCTGCACGGCCCGCTGGCCATGGTCGACAACGTCTCCCCGGTCATCGCGATCGTCCCGGAGGGCAAGGGCGGGGAGGCCCTGCAGCCGGTCCTGGACCGCCTGCGCGGCCGCGGCGCGGACCTGGTGGTCATCGGCCAGCGGCAGCAGGTGGACGCCGCCTCGGCGGGCTTCGTGCTGCCGGCCGGCGTACCCGAGGAGGTCCAGACGATCCTGGAGATCCTGCCGCTGCAGCTGCTGGCCTACGAGGTCACCATCGCCCGCGGCCAGGACCCGGACGCCCCGCGCGCCCTGGCCAAGGTCACCGAGACGCACTGAGCGCGGGCGCCACGAACGCCGCACCCCCGTCCACGGGCCGTGGACGGGGGTGCGGCGTTTGAGCGGCCGGAGCGGTCCGCGGGTGTCCCGCCGGGGCGGGGAGCGCCCCCGGCCGGGGGCGGGAAGCACTACGGGCCACGGCGCCGACACGGGACCCTCAACCCATGCGGCACCGCAGCCCGGAGCTGTCGTCGGGTACCGGGACGACCGAGAACTGTGCGGGGTCCTCGCTCGGCGGTATCCGACCGAGGAGCGGCGTCGCGCGGTCAGGGCAGTTGCGCGGCGGCCTCTCCTTGGTGCTCTTTCATTGTGGACTAGACCAATCTGGGTTGTCCAGGGGACCCCGAAAATTGGTCTGGACAACCTGCGGCGACCCGCGCGCGGGCGGGTGCGCCACGTCCGCGCCCGGGACCTGGAGCTACGCTCGCCATGTGCCCTCGCTGAACGAACTCGTCCGCCGCCACACCACCCTGACCGGTGCCGACGTGGACTGGCTCCACATGCTGGTCTCGGAGTGGCAGCTGCTCTCCGACCTCTCCTTCGCCGACCTGGTCCTGTGGATCCCCACCTGGGACGGCATCCGGTACGTCTCGGTGGCCCAGATGCGGCCCAACACCGGGCCCACCTCCTACCAGGACGACATGGTCGGCCACCTCGTCCCGCGCGGCCGCCGGCCCCTGCTCGACGCCGCCTTCGACGAGGGGCGGATCGTGCGCGAGGGCGACCCGGAGTGGCGCGAGGAGGTGCCCGTCCGGGTCGAGTCGATCCCGGTGCGGCGCGAGGGCAAGGTGCTCGGCGTGATCGCCCGCAACACCAACCTGCTGACCGTCCGCACCCCCAGCCGGCTCGAACTCACGTACCTGCAGAGCGCCTCCGACCTGGCCCAGATGATCGCCGCCGGGACGTTCCCGTACCACGGTGTCGAGCAGACCGACATGGACGCCGCCCCCCGGGTCGGCGACGGCCTGATCCGGCTCGACGCCGACGGCATCGTCACCTACGCCAGCCCCAACGCGCTCTCCGCCTACCACCGCCTCGGGCTCACCACCGACCTGGTCGGCAGCCACCTCGGCCGGGCCACCGCCGAGCTGGTCCCGCCCTCGCGGTCGGCGGTGCACGAGGCACTGGTGAAGCTGGCGAGCGGCTGGGCGCCGCGCCAGACCGAGGTCGAGGTGCAGGGCGGGGTGGTGACCCTGCGGGCGATCCCGCTGAAGCCCAAGGGCACCCTGACCGGCTCCCTGGTGCTCTGCCGCGACGTCACCGAGCTGCGGCGGCGCGACCGCGAGCTGATGACCAAGGACGCCACCATCCGGGAGATCCACCACCGGGTGAAGAACAACCTGCAGACGGTGGCGGCCCTGCTGCGGCTGCAGTCCCGCCGGATGGACTCGGACGCCGGCCGGGCCGCGCTGGACGAGGCGGTCCGCCGGGTCGGGTCGATCGCGATCGTGCACGAGACGCTCTCCCAGGCGCTGGACGAGCAGGTCGCCTTCGACGAGATCGCCGACCGGGTGCTGGCCATGGTGATGGAGCTGTCCCAGGACGGCCGGGTGGCGACCCGGCGCAGCGGCAGCTTCGGCATCCTCTCCGCCGAGGTGGCCACCCCGCTGGCGATGGTGCTCACCGAGCTGCTGCAGAACGCGCTGGAGCACGCCTTCGGGCCGTCCGCCTCCGGGAACCTGGAGGTCAGCGCGTTGCGCGGGCGGGCCCCGGCCACCGGCATGGGCTGGTCGGACAGCTGGAACGGCGGCGCCCGGCCGGAGGAGTACCTGCTGATCACCGTGCAGGACGACGGCCGGGGCATGCCGGAGGGCTTCGACCCGCAGCAGGCGGGCAACCTCGGGCTGCAGATCGTCCGGACCCTGGCCACCGGGGAGCTGGGCGGCACCTTCGACATGGTGGCGGGACCGAACGGCGGCACCAAGGTGATCCTGGAGATCCCGGTGCCCTGAGCCGTCCCGGCTCGACGGACACGGCGCGGCACCCCGAGGCGCAGTGGAGTGTGTCGGGGGCGTGTACCCGCAACGGGCGCCGGGTGCGCACCTCCGCACCACCGCAGGTGGCCATCGGGAAGCGCCCCGAACGGCGGGTGGCCGCCGCGCGTGACCGGACGCGGAAACAGAAACGAGGCCCTGTCGACCGGGGGGGGTGGGTCGACAGGGCCTCTCAACCCGTTCCGGCCGTCGGGGGGAGTCGGCCGGAACGGGGGCTCTGGGTGATACGACACCTCACCGGTGCGTTGCACACGGTGAGCGCCTCAGCTCCACAATATTGCTCTAAGTGAACAGTATCAAGTGCCTGGGCGGCCCGGTGTCGTCGGACCGTGTCGAGCAAGGCCCTTTGTACGGAAGGCTTCGCCAGGAAGTGCAGGGAAGCCCTTGATCATGTGTTGATCGGCACTGCGGTCACTACTGGTGTTACGGCGTGTGATCAGGCGGTGCGGGCGCGGTTGCGGGCAGCGCGGCGCTTCATCGCGCGACGCTCATCCTCGCTCATACCGCCCCAGACGCCGGCATCCTGGCCGGTCTCGAGCGCCCACTGCAGGCACTGCTCCATGACCGGACAGCGGCGGCACACGGCCTTGGCTTCCTCGATCTGCAGCAGAGCAGGACCGGTGTTCCCGATCGGGAAGAAAAGCTCCGGGTCCTCTTCGCGGCAGACAGCGCGGTGGCGCCAGTCCATGGTCGTCCAACTCCTCCTGCCGGCGGGGGTGACCCGATCGGCATAATCGATGGCTTGTGAATGTGAACGCTTTCACGAATCCCGCAACAGCAAAAGAGACCAAAGGCCCATCGGGCCCGGGTGGTCTGTGCTGGGGAGGGATTCGGCGATTCGAGGGACACTCCGCGGTCGGCACCCGCCAGGGTCTGTGGTTGCCGTCGCTGCGATGTGTCCCGATCGCCATGTAGAGGTTCGCAAACCTCGGGCCCGGATACAACCCCCTTCAGGGAGGAATTTTTGATTCTTCGGTGTCGCCTAGCTCACAGCCAGTACTTCTATGGAGTGAAGGGGGCTTGTGCGTTCGAGAAGAAGGGAGAACCCTCCTTCCAGTCACACAATCACACGCAGTGCCCGCCGTACGCCTGTGAAACTGACGCGACTCCTGTCTCCAAGGTGGTCCCCGTCCACCTGGAATGGGGCCGGTTCCTGCGAAACCAAGGTGAAGTGCCGAGCGTCGTGGTAGGAGACGACGTGCTTTCCGGACGGGCCGACAGGGGCGGCGCCATCGGCCGAAGGCGTGTGCGACCGCAGGATCTGACGGACCGTTCGAGCGGTGCCGAACGCGGTCATCCGGGTGATGCCGAAGACATCGAGGTCCGTGTCGAAGGAGGCGAGCGGGGAGGGATAGACCGGGCGGTTGCCCAGGAACGTCCACGGCGAGGTGTTGCTGACTATGGCCAGCACCAGGCCCGGCACCGGCGCCCGGCCCGGCAGTTGCAGGGTGACGGGGCCCGATCGGCGCTGCTCACGCTGGGTGACGTAGTGCCGGAGCGCCTGCCCCACGTAGAGCGCGTGGGTCGACCTGCGCCCCGCTCTGCGCTGCTCCTCCACCCGGCCCACCACGCCCGCGTCGAAGCCGAGGCCGGCGGTGAAGGTGAACCAGCGGTCCGGCAGCCCCTCCGTCATCGCCTTGCCCAGGCCGATCGGCCGCTCCCGGCGCTGGTCCAGGGCGTTCAGCAGGGCCCCGGTGGCCTCCACGGGGTCGTTGGGCAGACCCAGCGCGCGGGCGAACACATTGGTCGACCCGCCGGGCACCACGGCCAGCCGGGGGACCTTCTCGCCCGGGCCGTGCGTCAGCAGTCCGTTGACCACCTCGTTGACCGTGCCGTCGCCGCCCAGGGCCACCACCAGGTCGACGGCGCCGTCCTCGACCGCCTCGCGGGCCAGGTCGCGCGCGTGGCCGCGGTACTCCGTCTGGGCCACTTCCAGCTTGAGGTCGCTGCGCAGGGCATGGATCAGGACATCCCTGGTGCGGCCACTGGTGGTGGTCGCTTTCGGGTTGACGACCAGGAGAGCGCGCATGTGCTCAGCCTACGGGGCGGTACGGACCAACCGGCGGCTACCCTGCTGGAGTGACCGCAGAATCCTCCGCACCCGTACCCGCGCCCGGCGCCGACCGGCCGGCGGCCCTGACCGCGGGCGCCGCCATCACCGCCCTGGAGGGCGCCGCACTCGCCGTCGTCGGCGTCTGGGACATGGTGTCCGCCGTGTCCGGCGACTCCAGGCAGTTCGCGCTGAACGAGTTCGGCGGCCTCGTGATCGTCCTGCTCGGCGTGCTGCCGCTGCTGGCCGCCCGGGCGCTGCTCAAGGGCCGCCGCTGGGGCCGCAGCCCGGCGGTGCTGACCAACTCGATCTGCCTGCCGGTGGCCTACTACATGTGGCAGACCGGCGGCGCCATGGTGGCCGTCGGGGCGGCGATCGGCCTGCTCGGGCTGGCCGGCATCGGCGCCCTGCTCAGCCCGAAGGCGACGACGGCCCTCTACGCTCCGCACGAGGGCTGAGCGCGGAGGGCCGGCGACGGCGGCCGCTGAGCGGCCGTCAGTCCTACTCCTCCACCAGGAGCTTCTCCCGGAGCTGGGCCAGGGTACGGGCCAGCAGCCGGGAGACGTGCATCTGCGAGATGCCCACCTCGGCGGCGATCTGCGACTGGGTCATGTTGCGGAAGAACCGCAGCACCAGGATCTTCTGCTCCCGGGGCGGCAGTTGGGCCAGCAGCGGCTTGAGGGACTCGCGGTACTCGACGCCCTCCAGTGCCTCGTCGGTGGCGCCCAGGGTGTCCGCCACGGCCGGCGACTCGTCGTCGCTGTCGGGGACGTCCAGCGACAGCGTGGAGTACGCGTTGGCGGACTCCAGGCCCTCCAGCACGTCCTCCTCGGAGATCCCCAGGTGCTCGGCCAGCTCGTGCACGGTGGGGGAGCGGCCGTGCCGCTGGGAGAGCTCACTGGTCGCCGTGGTCAGCGACAGCCGCAGCTCCTGGAGCCGGCGCGGTACCCGGACCGCCCAGCCCTTGTCCCGGAAGTGGCGCTTGATCTCGCCGACGATGGTCGGCGTCGCGTAGGTGGAGAACTCGACCCCGCGTTCGTGGTCGAAGCGGTCCACCGACTTGATCAGTCCGATGGTGGCGACCTGGGTGAGGTCGTCCAGCGGCTCGCCCCGGTTGCGGAACCGCCGGGCCAGGTGCTCCACCAGGGGGATGTGCATCCGCACCAGCTGGTTGCGCAGCTCGACGCGCTCCGCGGAGCCCTCGGGCAGCGCGGACAGCCGGACGAACAGGGCCCGGGCCGCCTCCCGGTCCGGCGCCCCCGAACGGTGCGGCGCCTGCGAGGGCACCGCACCGCGCAGCGCCTCGGCCGCGTCGGGCACCGGGGACTCCGGGGCCGCGGACGGCGGCGAGGGCGTGGGCGACGGATCAGACGTCGGCTCGGTCGGCTGGCTCATCCGGTGGGCGTCCTTCGGGTGCGCTTCGTCGTTGGCGGCGAGGCCGGGAACGCTCGCCTGGGTCGGTACGGCAGGGCCCGCCGTCGCGAGGCCGGTACGGTCCAGATCACTCACGGCCATTCCCCCGTTCCGTTCCGGGAGCACCGGGACCTGGGGCGGTCCCGGATTCGTCTCGTTGGTCGTACCGCGTGGTGGGCGGTACCGGGAGCCGTCCGCCGGCCCGGGTGGCGCCGGACGGACGGCTCTTGTTCGGTGCTGCTGTGGCGGCCCTAATGGGCGGTGGACCCGCCGCGCTTCTTGTGCAGGCTGATCGAGACGGTGTTGTCCTCGGCGACCGAGGACTCCACCTCGCCGGCCAGCGCGGAGAGCACCGTCCAGGCGAAGGTGTCCCGTTCCGGGGCACGGCCGTCCGTGGTCGGGGCGGAGACGATGACCTTCAGCGAGTCGCCCACCAGCCGGAACTCGCAGGAGAGGACGGAGCCGGGCACCGCCTGCTGGAGCAGGATGGCGCAGGCCTCGTCCACCGCGATCCGGAGGTCCTCGATCTCGTCCAGCGTGAAGTCCAGCCGGGCCGCCAGCCCCGCCGTCGCTGTTCGCAGCACTGAGAGGTAGGCCCCCGCCGCGGGCAGCCGGACCTCCACGAAGTCCTGTACTCCGGGCTCGCCGTCGATCTGGGACACCCTCACCTCCTGGGTGACGCGCTGTGCTTCCGGGCCGGTGGCCGCGGCACTGTCTGTTGCTTGGCTCAACTGCTTCGCCCCAACTGTCCAGAGGGGTGGTGCGGTACGTACCGGTCATACCCCGGGAGGGGTGGTCGGACGCCGCGCATCCGCCCGAGACGTTACCGCTATCGGTGGGCGGATGTCGCGATCCGGTCCCGCCTTCACGGGAACGAGCGACACCGGGTGCGAGGGTCACTCATGGTAGGCCCTCGCGACGCAGGGTGGCAGCCCCCGGGAGGGACTCGTGGCACCCGGTCGGTCAGCGGGTGCCGGCCGCGGTGAGCGCCGGGCCGGTGAGCCGGTGCACGGTCCACTCGTCCATCTGCACCGCGCCCAGCGATTTGTAGAAGTTGATCGAGGGCTCGTTCCAGTCCAGCACCGACCACTCCACCCGCGAGTAGCCGCGCTCGACGGCGATCCGGGCCAGCTCCAGCAGCAGCGCCTTGCCGTGGCCGCCGCCGCGGGCCTGCGGGCGGACGTAGAGGTCCTCCAGGTAGATCCCGTGCGTCCCGCGCCAGGTCGAGAAGTTGAGGAACCAGACCGCGAACCCGACCGGCTCGCCGGTGGTGTCGTCCTCGGCGACCAGCCCGAACACCGCCGGGGCGGCGCCGAACAGCGCCTCGCGCAGCTGTTCCTCGGTGGCGACCGCCTCGTGCGGTGCCTTCTCGTACTCCGCGAGTTCGCGGATCATGGTGTGAATGACCGGGACATCGGTGACTACGGCGGTGCGGATCATGCCACGAGCCTACTTGGCCCGCCCGTCCTCGTCCCAGGCCTGGATCGAGGTCTGGTCGACGATCCGGCCCTCCCGCAGGTCGGCGACCGAGGTGACCAGCACCCGGACCCCGTCGGGATAGCGGCAGGACTCCATGAAGGCGAGGCGGTCGCCGTCCAGGACCACCCGCTCCAGCGTGTGGCTCGTCTCCCGGCCGTAGACGTCGTTCAGCAGGGCGCCGATCTCGTCCCGGCCGTGCACCACCAGCGGGTGGCTGGGCTGGGTCTCGCGGTCGACCACGCGCAGTTCGGCGTCGTCCGCGTACAGCGCCAGCAGCGCGTCGGCGTCGCCGCGCTCGATGCCCTCGCGCAGCACGCCGGTGTCGAAGGCGGACGGCGCGGCCATGGTGCTCATGTTCTCGCTCCTCCGGTCGGTTCCGTCGGCTCGTACCTCCGAGCGTACGCCCGCCCCGCCGCGGCTCAGCCGGCCGTCACACCGCGCAGGTGGGCCGCGAGCGCGGTGATCGCGGCCGGGTTGCGCGGGCTCTCCACCAGGTCGACGTAGTCCAGGACGAAGATCCGCCCGTTGCGGACGGCGGAGACGCCGGCCAGCGGCGGGAAGGACGTGAGGAACTTCCGCTTGGCCTCGGCGTCCGGGGAGCCGTAGTTGTTGATCACGATCACCTCGGGGTCGCGCTGGACCACGCTCTCCCAGCCCACGGTGGTCCAGGAGTCGGCGAGGTCGCCCATCACGTTCTCCCCGCCGGCCCTGGCGATGATCTCCTGGGGCGCGGCGAACTTCCCCGAGGTGTACGGCTTGTCCTCGCCGCTGTCGTACAGGAAGACGCGCGGCCGGCGCTCGGGCTGCGGGACGGCGGCGACCTGCGCCCGGAAGTCGGCGATCAGCGCGTCGGCCCGGTCCCGGACGTCGAAGATCTCGCCCAGGTTGGCCAGGTCGGTGTAGAGCGCGTCCAGCGGGGACATCACCCCGCGCTCGGGGCCCTTGCCGCTGCGGCAGGACTCGCTGAGCACGTACGAGCCGATGCCGAGACCGGCCAGCGCCTGCGGGGTGAAGCCGCCGGCCTCGTCGAAGCCGTAGTGCCACCCGGCGAAGACCAGGTCGGCCTTCGCCTCCAGCGCGATCTCCTTGGTGATCTGCTGCTTGGAGAGCCACCTGGCCTGCTGGTAGCCGTCCTTCCAGGCCACCTTGTCGACCTGGCCCTTGTCGTCGGGCATCACGTAGCCGGCCATCCGGTCGGCCAGGCCGAGCGCGAACATCAGCTCGGTGATGCCCACGTCGTTGGTCACCGTCCGGGCCGGCTTCCGCTCGAAGGTGACCTTCGTACCGCAGTTGTCGACGGTCACCGGGTAGTGGGCGGAGCCGGCGGCGGCGTCCCCGGCGGGGGCGATCTCGGCGCCGCAGGCGGTCAGCGCGAGGGTGAGCAGGGCGGCGGTGGCAACGGCCTTAATACGCATGGGGTTTCCTCAGCAGGGGGGGTCGGCGGAGTCGGCGGGGCCGGGGGAGGTCCGGCCGAGCCGGTCGAAGAGCAACTGGACGGCGCCGGTCCCCGGGTGCTTCACGGGCGTCGCGCGGACGCCGAACACCTCGGCCAGCAGGGCCGGCTCCAGGACCTCGGCCGGCGGTCCGGAGGCGACGATCCGGCCGGCCGCGATGACGTACAGCAGGTCGCAGTGGCCGGCCGCCAGATTGAGGTCGTGCAGGGCCGTGAGCACGGTCGTACCGGCCTCCCGGACCAGCGCCAGCACCTCCAACTGGTGGGCGATGTCCAGGTGGTTGGTGGGCTCGTCGAGCACCAGCACCCGGGGCTCCTGGACCAGCGCGCGGGCGATCAGCACCCGCTGCTTCTCGCCCCCGGACAGGCTCAGGAAGCCGCGCCCGGCCAGGTGGTCCGCGCCCACCCGCCGCAGGGCGCGGGCGCACCGCCCGGTGTCCTCGGCGGTCGGCCGGGCGAAGCCGCCGCGGTGCGGCAGCCGGCCCATGCCGACCACCTCGGCCACCGTGAAGTCGAACTCGGCGGAGTGCTCCTGCGGCAGCGCGGCCACCCGCCGGGCGGCCTCGCGGGCGGCGAGGGCGTGCAGGTCCTCGCCGTCCAGCCGGACGGCGCCGGCGGCCGGGCGCAGCGCCCGGTAGACGCAGCGCAGCAGGGTCGACTTGCCGCTGCCGTTGGGCCCGACCAGGCCGACCACCTGCCCGGCGGCGGCGCCGAGGGTGACGTCGTGGACCAGCCGGGTGCCGGCCAGGTCCACCGAGACGCCGTCGAGGGCGAGATCCATCAGCGGCCTCCGAAGGTGTAGCCGCGACGGCGCATCAGCAGCAGGAAGCAGGGCACCCCGAGGACGGCGGTGACCACCCCGACCGGCAGTTCGGCCGGCGCCAGCAGGGTGCGCGAGACGATGTCCACCCAGACCAGCAGCAGCGCCCCGGCGAGCGGCGCGACCAGCAGCACCCGGCGGTGTCCGGCGCCGACCAGCATCCGGGTCAGGTGCGGCACCATCAGGCCGACGAAGCCGATCGCGCCGCTGACCGCGACCACGGTGCCGGTGACGGCGGCCGTCACCACGAACAGCTCGCGGCGCAGCCGGTCGCCGTCCACCCCGAGCGAGGCCGCCGTCTCGTCGCCCATGGCGAGGGCGTCCAGCCGCCCGGCCGCGCCGGCCAGGTAGGCGAGACCGGCCAGCACGGTGGCGGCGGCGATCGGGACGGACCCCCAGGTCGCCCCGCCGAGGCTGCCGAGCAGCCACATCATGGCGCTGCGGGCGGCCTCACCGCGCGCGGCGCCGAACACCATCAGCGCCGTCACCGCCGAGAACCCGTAGGACATCGCGGTACCGGTCAGCACCAGCCGCAGCGGGGTGAGTCCGTACGCCGTCCGGGCGGCGGCGTACACCAGGACCATCGCCAGCAGGGCGGCGGCGAACGCGGAGACCGAGATCGCCCAGACCCCGAGCGAGGCGAACGCGCCCAGCAGCAGCACGGCGTTGGCGCCGACCGAGGCGCCGGAGGAGATGCCCAGCACGAACGGGTCGGCCAGCGCGTTGCGGACCATCGCCTGCACCGCGACCCCGGTGGCCGCGAGCCCGGCGCCGACCACGGCGGCCAGCACCGTGCGCGGCAGCCGGATCTCCCAGACGATCGCGTACGCGGCGGCCTCCCCGGCGTCGAGCCGACCGCCCGTCAGTCCGGCGCCCAGCAGCCGCAGGACGCGGGCCCAGCCGAGTCCGGAGGCGCCGAGAGCCACCCCGCAGACCAGCGAGAGCAGCAGCGCCGCGAGCAGGCCGGCGGCGAGCGCCGCGACGGGTATTCGACGGGCCGCCGGTACGGGGGCCGGTGCGGTCACTGCGGTGCTCACGGGCGGCGCGCCTTCGCCTCGGGCCGCGGACGGCAGCGAGGCGGCGCGCCCGGGCACGGAGCTGCCGGGGCGCCATCCCCTCGCAGTCCACGGCGAGTTGTCGGGAGATCGGCGTCCCAGGGCGATCGGGCTCGCGGGCACAGGGCTCCGCCCACCGTTGCGGGTCAGCGCCGGATTCACACCGGACTTCTCCCTCGGACGCCCTGGCAGCATAACAAGCGCCGGGCCAGAGCGACCCTTACCGGGTTCGCGCGCGCGAAAACGCGCGACCGCCCCCGTCCGGCGCTGCGGACGGGGGCGGTCGGCGTGCCTGATCGGTGATCAGGCCTGCTTGGTCTCCCAGAAGATCTTGTCGACCTCGGCGATCAGGTCGAGCAGGGCCTGGCCGGTGGCCGGGTCCGTCGACGCCTTGGCGGCCGAGGCGGCCTTCAGGGTGTCGTTGATCAGCTGGTGCAGCTGCGGGTACTTCTCGAAGTGCGGGGCCTTGAAGTAGTCGCTCCACAGCACCGAGATGTGGTGCTTGACGGCCTCGGCGCGCTGCTCCTTGATGATCAGGGCGCGGGTGCGGAACGCCGGGTCCTCGTTGGCCTGGTACTTCTCCTGGGTGCCCTTGACCGACTCGGCCTCGATCCGGGCCTGCGCGGGGTCGTACACGCCGCAGGGGAGGTCGCAGTGGGCGTGGGCGGTGGCGCGCGGTGCAAACAGACGAGAGAACATGGGAGTCCTTCCTTAGATCGTCTTCCCGCGAGCGAGATTACCCTTCCGGGCACCGGGTTTCGCGGCCGGGCGGCGGGCCTAGGGCAAAAGACGGAGCCGGAACCGGGCCAATTCGGGCATCGGCCGCGGACGGCCCGTACGGCAGACTGGACGCGGCGAGCCGGGAGGAGCAGGCGTGGCGCGGATGACGGAACCGGAGGGCGGCACCCCGGGGGGTGGCGCGCCGTTCGGGCTGATCGACGTGGCGGGGCCCTCGATGGTGCCGACCCTGCGCGAGGGCGACCGGCTCCTGGTCAGGTACGGCGCGCGGATCAGACCGGGGGCGGTGGTGGTGTTCCGTCACCCCTTCCAGCAGGACCTGCTGGTGGTGAAGCGGGCCGTCGAGCGGCGGGCCAAGGGCTGGTGGCTGCTCTCCGACAACCGGCCGGTCGACAGTGACAGCCGCAGTTACGGCGCCGTCCCGGACGAGCTGGTGCTCGGCCGGGTGCTGCTGCGGCTGCGCCCGCGCCCGGCCTGGCTGGCCCCGGGGCACCGGCTGGAGCGGCTGCTGCTGGCCGGCCCGCCGGCCCGGATCCCGGGCCTCGCCCGCCGACTGGGCGTCTGGGTCGACCCCGGCGCCTGGTAGCCGGGTACCGGTCAGCCCCCGGCCAGGGCCGAGGCGTCCTGGGCCTCCTGCCGCTTGCGGGCCCGGTACGCGGCGACGTTGGCGCGCGTGGCGCACCGGTCGGAGCAGTACCGCCGGGAGCGGTTGGTGGAGGTGTCCAGGTAGGCGTTGCGGCAGGGCGAGGCCTGGCAGATGCCGAGCCGGTCGGCGCCCAGCTCGGTCAGGTGGACGGCCAGTCCCATGCAGGCGACGGCGCTGAAGTGCGCGGTGGCGGTGGGCGAGTTGTCGGCGAGGTGCAGGTGCCAGCGCGGCCGCCCGGCGTCGTCCAGGTAGTCGTGCCCGGAGACCAGCGGGCTGACGGGGTACTCCATCAGCAGGCTGTTCAGCAGGTCGACGCCGCGGATCTCGTCCCCCTCGGCGGCGGCCTCGAACACTCCGCGCAGCCTGGTCCGGACGGCGCGCAGCCGCGGCAGGTCCGACTCGTCGGCGAGCGCGGCGGCCCGGGAGGATTCGGAGAACAGCGACCGCACGGCGTCCACGGAGGTCAGGGTGTCGGTGCCGCGCTCGGGCTCCTCGGTGTTCACCAGCCGAACGGCCCGTTCGGCGTACGAGGCGAGCTCCACGGTGGTCCTTCCAGAGTCGGTAACGGGCTGACTAGCTCCAGCCTATTACCCGGGCGGGGAAAACGTCGGCGCCCGGCAGGACCGGCCTGCCGGGCGCCGTGCCGGTGCGCTCAGAGCACCTTGGAGAGGAACGCGCGGGTGCGCTCGTGCTGGGGGTCGGTGAGGACGTCGCGGGGGTTGCCGGACTCGACCACCACCCCGCCGTCCATGAAGACCAGGGCGTCGCCGACCTCGCGGGCGAAGCCCATCTCGTGGGTCACCACGACCATGGTCATGCCCTCCTCGGCGAGGCCGCGCATGACGTCCAGGACGTCGCCGACCAGCTCCGGGTCGAGCGCCGAGGTGGGCTCGTCGAAGAGCATCAGCTTGGGCTTCATGGCCAGCGCCCGGGCGATCGCGACCCGCTGCTGCTGGCCGCCGGAGAGCTGCGAGGGGTAGTTCTTCGCCTTGTCGGCCAGGCCGACCCGCTCCAGCAGGGCCATCCCGCGGGTCCGGGCGTCCGCCTTGGACTCGCCCTTGACCTGCACCGGCGCCTCGATGACGTTCTCCAGGGCGGTCATGTGCGGGAACAGGTTGAAGCGCTGGAACACCATGCCGATGTCGCGCCGCTTGAGCGCGACCTCGTTCTCCCGGAGCTCGTAGAGCCGGTCGCCCTTCTGCCGGTAGCCGACCAGCTCGCCGTCGACCCAGAGCCGGCCGGCGTTGATCTTCTCCAGGTGGTTGATGCACCGCAGGAAGGTCGACTTGCCGGAGCCGGAGGGGCCGATCAGGCAGAACACCTCGCCCTGCTTGACCTCCAGGTCGATGCCCTTGAGCACCTGGACCGTGCCGTAGGACTTGTGGACGTCCTCGGCGCGGACCATCGGGCCGCCGTTGCCGGCGTCGGCGGGGGTCTTGGTCAGATCGGTCATACGTGACCACCTCCCTCAAGCCCCGGGACCACGTCGGCGGTGGTCTTCGGGGTGGGCTTCCCGGCGAACAGCCTCCGCAGCCGCTGGATCGGCGTGGGCGGGAGCGTCCGGTTGGAGCCGCGGGCGTAGTGCCGCTCGATGTAGTACTGGCCGATGGTCAGCAGCGACGTGAAGAACAGGTACCAGAGGCTGACCACGATCAGCAGCGGGATGTTCTGGTAGTTGCGCGAGTAGATCACCTGGCCGGCCCGGAAGATCTCCTCCAGGGAGATCACGCTGACCAGCGAGGTGGTCTTCAGCATCGAGATGGTCTCGTTGCCGGTGGGCGGGATGATCACCCGCATGGCCTGCGGGAGCACGATCCGCCGCATGGTCTGGAAGCGGCTCATGCCGAGCGCGTGCGAGGCCTCGCTCTGGCCCTCGTCGACCGACTGGATGCCGCCGCGGACGATCTCCGCCATGTAGGCGGCCTCGTTGAGGCCCAGGCCCAGCAGGGCGGCGACGAAGGTCGGGATCAGCACGTTGGTGGACTCGGACCAGAACTCCGGTCCCCACGGTACGCCGATCGAGAGCTTGGCCCAGATCAGGCCGAGGAAGTTCCAGAAGACCAGCTGCACCAGGACGGGCGTGCCGCGGAAGATCCAGATGTACATCCACGCGGTGCCGGAGAGCAGCGGGTTGGGGGAGAGCCGCATCACCGCGAGGATGATGCCGCCGACCACACCCATGATCATGGCGAGCGCGGTCAGCTCCAGCGTGACGAGCATGCCGTGCACGATGCTGTCGTGGAAGAGGTACTTCCCGACGATGTCCCACTTGAAGGCGGGATTGGTGAAGAGGGCGCTCAGCAGCATCGCCGCGAGCAGGGCGATGACGACGGCGCCCGCCCAGCGTCCGGGGTGGCGCACGGGGACGGCCTTGATGGTCTCAGGCCGTCCCTTCGTCGCCTTCCCCTTGTCCAGAGAGTTCACGGTGTGGCCTCGGGGGAGAGAGAGTCAGGCGGAGGGTCAGCTGACGGCGCCGTTGACGGTCGACTTGTCGATCGCACCGGCCTCGACGCCCCACTTGGAGAGGATCTGCTTGTAGGTGCCGTCGTCGATCAGCGACTGCACGGCGCTCTGGACGGCGGGGGTGAGGGCCGAGCCCTTGGCCAGCGCGATGCCGTAGGGGGCGGCGTCGTAGGTGGCGCCGACCTTCTCCAGCTGCCCGCCGGACTGCTTGACCGCGTAGTCGACGACCGGGGAGTCGGCCATCATGAGCTGGTCGCGGCCGGAGACCACGGCGTTGGTGACGTCGGTCTGGAGGTCGAACTTGTCACCGTCGTTGACGATGCCCGGCTTGCCGGCCTGGGCGCAGGCGGGGTTGCGGGTGTCGGTGATCTCCTGCGCCTGCGTGGTGCCGGTCTGGACGGCGACCTTCTTGCCGCACAGGTCGGCGGGGTCGATCTTGTCCGGGTTGCCCTTCTTCACCGCGACGGCGCTGCCCGCGTTGAAGTAGGTGACCATGTCGACGGTCTGCTCGCGCTCCTTGTTGTCCGTCAGGGACGACATGCCGATCTGGAACTTGTTCGACTGGATACCGGGGATGATCGCGGTGAAACCGGAGTCCTGGACGTCGACCTTGAGACCGAGCCTGGCGGCGACCGCGGTGATCAGGTCGACGTCCATGCCCTCGATCTTGCCGTTGTCGGCCTTGAACTCGTTGGGCGCGTACGAGGCGTCCGAGCCGACCGTGAGCTTCCCGGCGGACTTGATGTCGGCGGGGACGAGGGCGACCAGCTTGTCGTCGGCCTTCACCTCGTTGACGGTCGCGCCGGCGTTGGGGGCGCCGGTGCTCTCGTCCTTGCTGCTGCTACAGGCGGTGAGGGCCAGGGAGACGGACGCGAGTACCGCGCCGGCGGCGAGGAGACGGGTGCGCGGGGTACGGGCGGTCATGGGGGATCTCCTCCTGAGGGAGAGGTCGGGCGGAGCGCGCCGCGGGGAGCGGCACACCGGGGCAGCAGGCCGTACGGCGCTGTACGGGGTGTATGTCGCTGTACGTCGTCGAACGGGCAGAGCCGGTCGTGCTGGGCCTGAGCAGGCTTCGCGCAGGGTGGTGCGTGGTACTGCTTCCGCCACCCTCCGCCGAGGTGGACGTTGATCGAACCGCCTCGACCAGTGGCCGGCTCGATCGGAGATGGGGGGAATCCTGCCATCTGATGACGGTCGGATGGCCCTCATTCAGATCAAAATCGGATAACGGGGGGTCACACTGTCCGCTATTCGGACCAATACCGTGTCCCTGTCACCCTGCGTATAAGTATGCAGATCTCCCCGCGCTCTGCCCGGAGGCCCGCCCGTGTGCCCGCCGGACGGGTCCCCCGGCCGCCACGCCCGGTGATGACGCCCGGTGACGGCGCCCGAGACGGCGCCCGGTGCCTGCCCCCGCGCGGCCGCTCAGATGCCGCCGTTGACCACCGCGTTCTGGGCCGCCCCCGCGGCGACGTTCCACTTGGCGAGGATCTTGTCGTACTCGCCGCTGCGGATCAGCTGGTCCACCGCCTTGGTCAGCACGTCGCGCAGGTCGGTGTCCCCCTTGCGCACCGCGATCCCGTACGGGTTCGACCGGGACTGCGCGCCGGTCACCTCGAAGCGGTTGCCGCCGTCGGTGGTCTTCGCCGCGTACGCGGCCACCGGGAAGTCGTCCAGGCCGGCGGCCGCCGTGCCCGCGGCGACCTCGGCCAGCGCCTTGGCGTCGCTGTCGAACTTGTGGACGGTCAGCGGCTTGCCGCTCCGGCCGCAGGCCAGCACCTGGCGGGCGACGATCTCGTCCTGGGTGGTGTTCTGCTGCACCGCGACGACCCGGCCGCACAGGTCGTCCAGGGTGCGGACGCCCTTGGGGTTGCCCTTCTGGACGATGATCGAGGTACCGGCGATGAAGTAGTCCACGAAGTCCACGCCCGGGTCGACCTGCTTGCCCGCCTCGTCGACGCCGTCACGGCGCTGGCGGATGTCGCTCAGACCGGACATCGCCACGTCGACCTGCTTGGCGTGCAGGTTCGGTATCAGCTTCTCGAACGGGGTGTCGACGACCTCGATCCGCAGGCCGAGGATCTTGCCGACGGCGTTGGCGATGTCGGGGTCGATGCCGTCCGGCTTGCCGTCCGCACCCCGGAAGTCCACCGGCGCGTAGTTGAGGTCCGAGGCGATCCGGAGCACGCCCGCGGTGCGCTGCGCCTGGGGGATGCGGCCCCGGAGCTCCTGGACCGGGTCCTTCGCGGCGGCCTGCTCGTCGCCGCCGCAACCGGTCAGCAGCAGGGCGCCGGCGGTGGCCAGGCAGAGGGCCGCGGCGGCCGGTCGGCGGGGGTGGGCGCGGTGGTGCATGAGGGTGCTCCTGTGGGAGGGAGGTGGTGTCGCCACGCCGTCGCGGAGATGTACGCGAGACGGCGGAAGAAGGGATCCTCCCATCCCGACCTGCCGGTCCCGGCGGCGGGTGTGTCAGAATCCAGTACCGGGTGACCCCCGATGCTCGAACCGGACCACCGAGTCGCGACAGGCTCGGGGTGCGCAGGAACGGAAGTCCACGACGACGCCGACTCCGTATCCGAGGCACCGCCTCCCCGTCGTGTCCTGGTTCACTCCTGCGAGTGCGCGTGCTCGTCCGCTGTTGCCGCCACCGGTGCCCGGTGTTCCAGACACCAGGCACCCCGTCTTTTGGCCGCGATGCGGAGGAAGCACGCGCGACGAGGACGAAAAGGCATAGGTGCGATGCCGTCGTCCGACCTACGCTCGGCCCGGGAAGAAGAAGCAGCAGCACAGCGCAGGCTCAACAGTTACACAACCCTCATTCCGAGGGCGCGGCCCCGACGGCGGCGCCCCGATCCAGCCCTCCCCGGGTCCGCCTCGGCGTACCCGGTTTCAAGTTTCCGGCCGGGTCGTCCGCCCGTCGGCCACGCGTCCTCGCTGATCAATGACGAAGAGGTCATCGTGGCAGCGGAGATCATCCACAGCAGCACCCAGGACACCGTCGATCCGGTCGATGCCGTTTTCGCGCTCCACCGCGGCGGCAAGATGGAGGTCCGGGCGACCGTTCCGGTGCGCGACGCGGACGACCTGTCCCTCGCCTACACCCCCGGTGTCGCACGGGTCTGCACGGCCATCGCCGAGCAGCCGGAGCTGGTGAACGACTACACCTGGAAGGCCAACACGGTCGCCGTCGTCACCGACGGCACCGCGGTGCTGGGCCTCGGCGACATCGGCCCGGAGGCCTCGCTGCCCGTCATGGAGGGCAAGGCCATCCTGTTCAAGCAGTTCGGCGGTGTGGACGCGGTGCCGATCGCGCTCGCCTGCACCGGGGTGGACGAGATCGTCGAGACCGTCGTCCGGCTGGCGCCCTCCTTCGGCGGCGTCAACCTGGAGGACATCTCCGCGCCCCGTTGCTTCGAGATCGAGCGCCGCCTCCAGGAGGCGCTGGACATCCCGATCTTCCACGACGACCAGCACGGCACCGCGATCGTCACCACCGCGGCGCTCTGGAACGCGGCCCGGGTGACCGGCCGGGAGATCGGCACCCTGCGGGCCGTCATCTCCGGCGCCGGCGCGGCCGGGATCGCGATCGCCAAGATGCTGGTCGCCGCCGGCATCGGCGACGTGGCGGTCTGCGACCGCCGGGGCGTCGTGTACGAGGGCCGCGGCGACCTGACCGACGTCAAGGCCGAGATCGCCGCGCAGACCAACCGGACCGGCGTCAAGGGCTCGCTGGCCGACGCGCTGGCCGGCGCCGACGTCTTCATCGGCGTCTCCGGCGGGACCGTGCCGGAGGAGGTCGTGGCCACCATGGCCGAGGGCGCCTTCATCTTCGCGATGGCCAACCCGAACCCGGAGATCCACCCGGAGGTCGCGCACAAGTACGCGGCGGTCGTCGCCACCGGTCGCAGCGACTTCCCGAACCAGATCAACAACGTGCTGGCCTTCCCCGGCATCTTCGCCGGCGCCCTCCAGGTCCGGGCGACCCGGATCACCGAGGGCATGAAGCTGGCCGCCGCCAAGGCGCTGGCCGGTGTGGTCGCCGACGAGCTGACGCCGCAGAAGGTGATCCCCTCGCCGTTCGACGAGCGGGTCGCCCCGGCCGTCACCAAGGCCGTCGCCGAGGCCGCCCGGGCCGAGGGCGTCGCCCGGCGCTGACGCCCGGGCCGGGAGCGCCCCCTGCGGCGGGGGCGCTCCCGGCCGGCTCCGCGCTCCCGGCCGAACCCGGGACGCGCGTCACAGCCACAGCCTGTTCCGGGCCCCGGCCGACGCCGCTATCGTCCGGACCATGTTTGCTGCCTATGCCGCACGAATCGACGCCGACGACCCGCTGAGCGGGCTGGAGCTGGGCGAACTCCCCGAACCGCAGGCGCGTCCCGGGTGGAGCGTGGTCACGGTCAGGGCCGCCAGCCTCAACCACCACGACCTCTGGTCGCTGCGCGGGGTCGGCCTGCCCGCCGGGAAGCTGCCGATGATCCTCGGCTGCGACGCCGCCGGTGTCGACGAGCACGGCAACGAAGTGGTCGTCCACTCGGTGATCGGCCAGAGCGGCCACGGCGTGGGCCCGGACGAGCGGCGCTCCATCCTCACCGAGCACTACCAGGGCACCTTCGCCCAGCGGGTGGCGGTGCCGACCTGGAACCTGCTGCCCAAGCCGGCCGGGCTCAGCTTCGAGCAGGCCGCCTGCCTGCCCACCGCCTGGCTGACGGCCTACCGGATGCTGTTCACCAACGCCGGGGTGAAGCCCGGCGACACCGTGCTGGTGCAGGGCGCCGGCGGCGGTGTGGCGACCGCCCTGATCGTCCTCGGCAAGGCCGCCGGACTGCGGGTCTGGGTCACCGGCCGGGACGAGGCCAAGCGGGCCCGGGCCGTGGAGCTCGGCGCCGACGCCGCCTTCGAGAGCGGCGCCCGGCTGCCCGAGCGGGTGGACGCGGTGATGGAGACGGTCGGCGCCGCGACCTGGGCGCACTCGGTGAAGTCGCTGCGCCCGGGCGGCACCGTGGTCATCTCCGGGGCCACCTCCGGCCCCAACCCGAAGACCGCCGAGCTGAACCGGATCTTCTTCCTGGAGCTCAGGGTGGTCGGCTCGACCATGGGCACCAAGGAGGAGCTGGCCGGGCTGCTCTCGCTCTGCGCCACCACCGGCGTCCGGCCGCAGATCGACTCGGTGCTGCCGCTCGCCGAGGCCCGGGAGGGCTTCGCCCGGCTCGCCGGGGGCGACGTCTTCGGGAAGATCGTGCTCACCCCCTGAACGCCGGCGGGCCGGCGCTCCCGGGGGAGCGCCGGCCCGCACGGACCCGTCGGCCCGGTCAGCCCAGCAGGCGGCGCAGCCGCTCGCCGGCCGTGCCCAGCACCGAGCGGGCCTCGGCCAGCCGCTCGGGCGTCACCCCGCCGTCCCGGGCCGCGTCGCGGACCTGGTCCCGGAAGCGGTCGAGCAGCCGCTCCAGCTCGCGGGCCGGATCACCGGCCGGGTCGGTCGCGGTCCAGGCCGGAAGGTCGGCCGGGGCGGTGCCGGCCGGCTCGTCCTTGTCGAGGTCGATCCGGGTGACCCTGACCTTCTCGGCGGATGCGTCGGCGTCCTGCGCCGGGTGGCCCCAGCGGGCGGCGTCGGCCAGCCCGGCCAGACCCTTGGTGAGTTCGGAGAGCCCCTCGGCCAGTCCGGTCGGCCAGTCGCCGCGGGCCGCGTGGTCGCGGACCTGCTGCTCGACCCGGCGCTTGATCCGCAGCGCCTCCTGCTGGGCGGCCGTCCGCGCCGCCCGGGACTGCTCGCGGAGCCTGCGGGCCTCCTCCTCGGCGGCCTTCGCCTTGGCCTTGGCCGCCTTCTCCTGCTCCTTGGCGCGCTTGGCCTGCTCCTTGGCCTGCTTCTTGAACTGGGCGAACTCGTCCTTGGCGCGCTGCCAGGCGTCCTTGTCCCCCCAGGGGCCGGCCCACGGGTCCCCGCTCTCGGCGCCCTCCGGGCGGGGCGCCTGCTTCGCCGCCCCCCACAGCTCCTCGCGCAGGCTCCGGGCGCCGTCCCGGACGTCCTCGCGGATCGCCCCGGCGAGCTGGGCCACCGAGTCGCGGATCTCCAGCTCCAGCTCGTCCAGCTCGCCCTGGCGGGCCGCCAGCTCGCTCCGGCCGGCCTCGGTGAGCCGGTAGACCTTGCGGCCGCCCTCGGTGCTCTGCGTCACCAGGCCCTCCTGCTCCAGCTTGGCGAGCCGGGGGTAGACGGTGCCGGCCGAGGGCGCGTACAGGCCCTGGAAGCGCTCCTCCAGGAGGCGGATGACCTCGTAGCCGTGCCGCGGTGCCTCGTCGAGCAGCTTCAGCAGGTAGAGGCGAAGGCGGCCGTGGCCGAAGACGGGGGTCATCTCAGACCTCCTTGGTGAGGTCGGGGCCGGTGCCGAGGTCGGGGCCGGCCGGGAGTTCCTTGACGATCACGGGGCCGTCGTCCTCGGCCTCCGGCCGGCGGAGCACGGTGACGGCGCCGGAGACGGTGGTCACCACCAGGTTGCCCCGGCCGTCGCCGAGCTTGCCGGAGAGCCGCTTGGCGCCCCAGGAGCCGCCGACCTTGAGCTGCTCGAAGGTGCTGGTGACGTCCCCGCTGTTGGTACCCGCCTCGACCTTGGTGTCGACCAGCGAGGGCAGCCGGACGCCGACCGAGCCGCTCACCGTGGTGACCCGGATCTCCGACGGGGTGGCCACGTCGAGGTCGAGGGTGACGTCCCCGTTGACCGAGTGGACCTGCACGTTGTCCGAGGTGCCGGCGACCAGGGTGACCTGCCCGGAGGCGGTGTTGACCTTGAGGTCGCCGGAGAGCGACTGGGCGTCGACGTCCCCGGAGACGGTGTGGGCCTCCGTCCGGCCGGTCAGGCCCACCAGGGTGGCGTCGCCGCTGGCGCTGTGCACCGAGACCGGCGCGGTGATGCCGGAGACGGTGGCGCCGGCCGAGACGGTGCCGGCCTTGACCTTGGCGCCGGCCGGTACGGCCAGCGAGACCACGGCCCGGCGGGTGCGCCGCAGCCCGCCGAAGAACGACTTGATGGACTGCACCGACTTGACCGACTCGCCGAACTCGCTCCAGCTGAGGTCCTTGTAGGTGACCGTCAGCACCCCCTCGGCGAGGGTGACCTGAAGGGGCTCGCCCTCCAGCTCGGTGACCTCCAGCCGGGCCGGGCCCTCGGTGGCCACCACGTTCACGGCGCCTCCGACGATCCGTACGTGGAGGGCGTCGACCTCCCCGTCGATGGTGATCCTGTCGGGGCCCTCGACCGTCCACTGGCTCATGTCTGCCGCCTCCCGTTACGACTCGCGATGTATCGCGTCCTCTTCCAAAGACGATATATCGCGTGACGGCGAAGTCAAGGGATCCGGCCCCGAGGGCGCCCCGGAGAGCGACCCGGAACGAACCCCGAGACGCCCCCTACGGGGCGCGGCACGCGAAGGGCCCGGGAGGCGGGTGCCTCCCGGGCCCTTCGGTCACGGTCTACCGCGTCACTCGTCGTCCTCGTCGTCGAGCCGGGCCAGCCAGGTGGCCAGCCGCTCGACCGGGATCTCGAAGTCCGGGTTGAGGTCGACGAACTCGCGCAGGCGCTCGGCCAGCCACTCGAAGGTGACCTCCTCGTCGCCGCGCCGGTTCTGCAGCTCCTCGATGCCGCGGTCGGTGAAGTACACGGGTTCGCTCCGGTCCGGTGGGGATTCGACCTGGTCAGGATAGTCCGGGCGGGCGCCCGGTCAGCTGGCCCGCCAGGTGCTCACGGTGAGCTTGACGGCGCCGGTGGTGCCGTCGGCGATCTCGACCACCGCGATGGCGATGTTGCGGGTGAGCCGGTCGCGGACGCAGAGCAGGCGTCCGGGCGAGACCCGGTTGAAGGACAGGTCGGTGTCGGGCCGCGAGTCGATCGCGATCGCGCACTGCTCCGGGGTCACGCTGGCCTCGGTGATCACCGCGAAGTCGGACTTGTCGTCCCCCGCCGTGGTGAAGGAGTTGGCCTTGCTGCTGCTGCCGGTGGCGTTCAGCCCCAGGCCCCACTTGAGGTCGTTGCCGCGCGGCACGACCGTCCCGCCGTCCAGGTCGATCCGGTAGGAGTCGTAGTACGCCTCGGTGCCGGGGATGGCCAGCGGCTTCTTGTCGAGCAGCGGCGTGTAGCCGACCGGCCGGGCGGGCGCGGTCACGCCGTTGCTGGTCGTGGCCGACGGCGCGGCCGTCACCTTCCCGGCGGACGACGGGGTCGGCGAGGGGCTGTGCGAGCCGGCCGCCCCGGCGTCCGCGGTCTGCGACGGCAGCGGCTGGGGCTGGTTGCCGGGGCTCTGCTGGGCGGTGCTCGCGCTGTCGTTCTTCTTGTCGTCGTCGCCGAGCTTCTTCACCAGCACCACGCCGCCCGCGGTGCCGCCGAGGGCCATCACCAGGGCGACCACCAGCAGGACCTTCCAGGAGACGCCCTTGCGCCGGGGCTCGGGCGCCGGGGTGTCCGTCACCACCGGGCCGGGCGGCGGGGTGTCGTAGGACGGCGGCTCCTGGCGCAGCTGAACGGTCGGCGGCGAGGGCAGCACCGGCGCGGTGGGGGCCTCGTAGCCGGGCTGCGGAGGGCCGTACGCGCCGAGCGGCGGCGGGGTGAAGCCCGGCGGCGGGGTGACCGGCTGCGGCCGGGGGGTGCCGAAGTCCGGCACGCCGAAGGAGGCCGCGGTGGCCGGGTGGGTCGGCGGCGCGAAGGGCTGCGGCGGGGTGGTCGGCGGGCCGCTCGGAGGCGCGGTGGGCGCGGCCGGCAGCGGGGTCGGTGGGGTCTTCGGCAGGTCCGAGCGGCGGGTGATCTCGGTGTTGACCTGCCGGGGCAGCCAGTCGTCGGCGAACCGCAGCTGCCCGCCGACCGACGGGTGGTTGCGGGCGATCTCGATGATCTCGGCGGGCTTCGGGCGGTCCTCGGGGGACTTCGCCAGGCAGCGCATGATCAGCTCGCGCAGGTCGGCCGGCACGGCGTCCAGGTCGGCCTGCTCGTGCACCACCCGGTAGAGCACGGCGGTGTCCGGGCCGTCGCCGAACGGCGCGGTGCCGCCGGCCACGTACGCGGCCAGCGCGCCGAGCGCGAAGACGTCGGTGGCCGGGGTGACCGGGCGGCCCTGGGCCTGCTCCGGCGACATGAAGGCGGGCGAACCGATCCGGTAGCCGGTGCCGGTCAGCGCGGTGGCGTCGGCGGCCCGGGCGATACCGAAGTCGATCACGCGCGGACCGTCGCCGGCCACCAGCACGTTGGCCGGCTTGAGGTCGCGGTGCACCACCTCGACGCTGTGGATGGCCTGCAGCGCCTCGGCGATGCCGCCCATCAGCAGCAGCACGGTGCGCACCGGCAGGGCGCCGTTCTCACGGACCACCTGCTGCAGCGACGGGCCCGGCACGTACGCGGTGACCAGCCAGGGGGCGTCCGAGTCCAGGCCGCCGGAGTCGATCACCTGGGCCGTGTAGAGGCCGTGGATCCGCTGGGCGTTGCTGACCTCCTGCGCGAAGCGGCGGCGGAACTCGCCGTCCTCGGCGAACTCCGGGCGGACCACCTTGAGCGCCACCGGACGGCCGCCCGGGGTGTACGACAGGTAGACCCGGCCCATGCCGCCGGCGCCGAGGCGGGCGAAGAGCCGGTAGCCGCCGACCTCGCGCGGGTCGTCCGGGTGCAGCGGCTGGAAGACCGGCGGGAGCGGCGAGGCCGTGGCGTCCCGTGGTGTGTCGGCGGTCATGTGGTGATCCCCCTGGGAGAGCGGTGAGGTCATCCGGTCGGTCACGGGCGCGGTGAGGGCGCCCGGGCATCGGTCCGGCGAGGCATAACCTACCGACCCGTCAGCTGTGCTCGCAGGTCGGTGGCCGTTTGGTTGCAGAGCTGGAACCTTGGCACGGCGCCGTCACACGGGCCGCGGGACACCGGAACGGCCCCGGCCCCCGCGCGGTGTGCGCGGGGGCCGGGGCCGTTCGAGCCCGACCGGAGCCGGGGCGGGCTCAGATGGTGAAGATCTCCTCCAGCAGCGCCTGCTGCTCGGCGGCGTGACGCTTGGCCGAGCCGACCGCGGGGGCCGAGGAGGCCGTGCGGGCGACGCGGCGCAGCCGCGGCGAACCGTTGGCACTGCGGCCGATGACGACCTGCAGGTGGTCGACCAGGTTCATCGCGATGAACGGCCAGGCACCCTGGTTGGCCGGCTCCTCCTGCGCCCAGACGAACTGGACGTCGTCGCCGTAGCGGGCCAGCTCCTCCTGGAGCTCGGCCACCGGCAGCGGGTAGAGCCGCTCGACCCGGACGATCGCGGTGTCGGTGACCCCGCGCTCGGTACGGGCCGCCTCGACGTCGTAGTAGAACTTGCCTGCCGTGATGACGACCTTGCGGACGTTCGCCGGGTCGACGGTGGTGTCACCGATGACCGGGCGGAACGAGCCGGACAGGAACTCCTCGGTGGCACTCGCCGCGGCCTTCAGACGCAGCATCGACTTCGGGGTGAAGACGACCAGCGGCTTGTGGTGCGGGTTGTGCGCCTGCCAGCGCAGCAGGTGGAAGTAGTTCGACGGCAGGGTCGGCATGGCGACCGTCATGTTGTTCTGCGCGCACAGCTGCAGGAAGCGCTCCGGGCGGGCGGACGAGTGGTCCGGGCCCTGGCCCTCGTAGCCGTGCGGCAGCAGCAGGGTGACGCCGGAGTGCTGGCCCCACTTCTGCTCGGCGGAGGCGATGTACTCGTCCACCACGGTCTGCGCGCCGTTGACGAAGTCGCCGAACTGCGCCTCCCACATGACCAGCGAGTTCGGCCGCGTCAGCGAGTAGCCGTACTCGAAGCCCATCGCCGCGTACTCGGACAGCAGGCTGTCGTACACGGTGTAGCGGGCCTGGTCCTCGGTCAGGTACAGCAGCGGGGTGTAGTCCTCGCCGGAGACCCGGTCGATGAGCACCGCGTGGCGCTGGCCGAAGGTGCCGCGGCGGCTGTCCTGGCCGGCGAGGCGGACGGGGTGGCCCTCCATCAGCAGCGAGCCGATGGCGAGGGTCTCGCCCATCGCCCAGTCGATGGTGTTGTCCTCGACCGAGGCGGCCCGGCGCTGCAGCTGCGGCAGCAGGCGCGGGTGGACGGTCAGCCAGTCCGGCAGGTTGACCTGCGAGGCGGCGATCCGCTTCACCATCTCCTGGGAGATGCCGGTCTGGATGTTGACCGGGAAGTCCGCCTGCGGCTTGCCGTTGGAGGCCGGGGCCGGCGTCTGGGCGGCGTCGCGGACCTCGGCGAAGACCTTCTCCAGCTGACCCTGGAAGTCCTGGAGCGCCTGCTCCGCCTCTTCCATGGTGATGTCGCCGCGACCGATCAGGCCCTCGGTGTACAGCTTGCGCACCGAGCGCTTCTTGTCGATCAGGTCGTACATCAGCGGCTGGGTGAACGACGGGTTGTCGGCCTCGTTGTGACCGCGGCGGCGGTAGCAGATGAGGTCGATCACGACGTCCTTGTGGAACGCCTGACGGAACTCGAAGGCGAGCCGCGCGACGCGGACCACGGCCTCCGGGTCGTCGCCGTTCACGTGGAAGATCGGCGCCTCGATCATGCGGGCCACGTCGGTGCAGTACATCGACGAGCGGCTGCTCGCGGGCGCGGCGGTGAAGCCGACCTGGTTGTTGACCACGACGTGCACGGTGCCGCCGGTGCGGTAGCCGCGCAGCTGCGACATGTTCAGGGTCTCCGCGACGACGCCCTGGCCGGCGAAGGCCGCGTCGCCGTGGATCTGGATCGGCAGCACCGGGAAGGTGGTGCCGCCCTGGTCCAGGATGTCCTGCTTGGCGCGGGCGATGCCCTCGACGACCGGGTCCACGGCCTCCAGGTGGGAGGGGTTCGCGGCGAGCGAGACCTTGATGGTCTCGCCGTCCAGGCCGGTGAAGGTGCCCTCGGAGCCGAGGTGGTACTTCACGTCGCCGGAGCCGTGCATCGACTTCGGGTCGAGGTTGCCCTCGAACTCGCCGAAGATCTTGCCGTACGGCTTGCCGACGATGTTGGCCAGCACGTTGAGGCGGCCGCGGTGGGCCATGCCGATGACGGCCTCGTCCAGGCGGTGCTCGGCCGCCGAGTCGATGGTCGCGTCCAGCAGCGGGATGAGCGACTCGCCGCCCTCCAGCGAGAAGCGCTTCTGCCCGACGTACTTGGTCTGCAGGAAGGTCTCGAAGGCCTCGGCCGAGTTCAGCCGGCGCAGGATGCGCAGCTGCTCCTCGCGCTCCGGCTTGGTGTACGGCTTCTCCAGGCGCTCCTGCAGCCACTTGCGCTGCGTCGGGTCCTGGATGTGCATGTACTCGATGCCGACCGTGCGGCAGTACGTGTTGCGCAGCAGGCCGAGGATGTCGCGCAGCTTCATCATCCGCTGGCCGCCGAAGCCGCCGACCGCGAACTCACGCTCCAGGTCCCACAGGGTGAGGCCGTGCGTGGTGACGTCCAGGTCGGGGTGCTTGCGCTGCTTGTACTCCAGCGGGTCGGTGTCGGCCATGAGGTGGCCGCGGACCCGGTAGGAGTGGATCAGCTCGATGACGCGGGCGGTCTTGTTGACCTCGTCGTCGTGCGTGGTGGCCACGTCGGTGGCCCAGCGGACCGGCTCGTACGGGATCCGCAGCGACTCGAAGATCTCGTCGTAGAAGCCGTTCTCGCCCAGCAGCAGCCGGTGGATCTCGCGCAGGAACTCGCCGGACGCCGCGCCCTGGATGACGCGGTGGTCGTAGGTCGAGGTCAGCGTCATGATCTTGGAGACGCCCAGCCGGGACAGCGTCTCCGGGGCGGAGCCCTGGAACTCGGCCGGGTACTCCATGGCGCCGACGCCGACGATGGTGCCCTGGTTCTGCATCAGGCGCGGCACGGAGTGCACGGTGCCGATGCCGCCGGGGTTGGTCAGCGAGACCGTGACGCCGGTGAAGTCGTCCATGGTCAGCTTGTTGGCGCGGGCCCGGCGGACGATGTCCTCGTAGGCCTGCCAGAAGCCGAAGAAGTCGAGGGTCTCGGCCTTCTTGATCGCCGCGACCACGAGCTGGCGGTCGCCGTTCGGCTTCACCAGGTCGATGGCCAGGCCCAGGTTCACGTGCTCGGGCTTGACCAGGTACGACTTGCCGTCCTTCACCTGGTAGCTGTGGTTCATGCCCGGCGAGGCCTTGATGGCCTGGACCAGGGCGTAACCGATCAGGTGCGTGAAGGAGACCTTGCCACCGCGGGCGCGCTGCAGGTGGTTGTTGATGACGATGCGGTTGTCGATCAACAGCTTGGCCGGCACGGCGCGCACGGAGGTCGCCGTCGGCACCTCCAGCGAGGCGTCCATGTTGGTCGCCACCGCCTTGGAGGGGCCGCGGAGCTGGACCAGCTCGGGGCCGGTCTCGGCGGGCGCGGCCGGCGCCGGAGCGGCGGCCTTCGGGGCCGGGGGCGCGGCAGGAGCTGCGGCGAGGGGCGCGGGCGCCGGGGCCGCGGCGGCGGGCGCTGGCGCGGCCGGTGCGGCGGGGGCGGGCGCGGCCGGAGCAGCAGCGGCGGGCGCGGGGGCGGCAACGGGGGTCGGCGTGGGGCCGACCTGGGTCGCGGCCTGGGTCACTGGGGTCACCTCGGTACCGGGCTTGTAGTCGGCGAAAAAGTCCCACCAGGCTCGGTCGACCGAGTTCGGGTCCTGGAGGTACTGCTGGTAGATCTCGTCGACGAGCCACTCATTGGGGCCGAAGCCAGTGGAGCTTGCCGAGCTGTTGGGGGTTTCTTGGGACTGTGGCGACACGGCGGCAACCGCCCTCTTCCGCTTCCTTTTGGGATGTTTGGACAGCGGGGATTAAGGCTACGCCCCTGACCAGTGATCGCGCAGTCCCCAGGGCTCAGGCGTCGCCCAGATCACAGTCCTGACCTGCAGGTTGGCTGAAAATGTGCGTTAGAAAGCCGCCTCGGATGGGAAGCGATCGCTTCCGATCAGCCGCTATATATGGATGAAACCGGACAAATCATAGTCCGGAGCCGCCTGGATCGTCCGTCCACGTCTGTGTCGCTTCTGTGACATGCGGGCGACGTCCGATCGACGCGGGAGGGTGCCCGGGGCCGCCGAGCGGACCCCGGGCGGGCGCTACCGCGGGCCGGGCAGCCGGACCTCGATCCGGCAGCCGGGGGAGGCCTCCGCCACCTCGATCCGCCCGCCGTGCAGGTCCACCGCCCAGCGGGCGATGGCCAGCCCCAGACCGGTGCCGCCGTCGGAGCCGGGCCCCTGGGCGGTGGCGGTGCCGCTGCGGCTGAACCGCTCGAAGACCCGGGTGCGGTCGGCCGCCGGGATGCCCGGCCCCTCGTCCTCGACCTCCAGCAGCAGCGCGCCGGGCTCGCCGCCGGGCCGGGCCCGGACCGTCACGGTGCCGCCGGGCGGCGAGTGCTTGCAGGCGTTGTCGACCAGGTTGGCGACCACCTGGTGGAGCCGCTCGGTGTCCGCCACGCCGGTCAGGCCGACCGGGCTGACCTCCAGGGCCAGCCGGACGTCCCCGCGCCGGGAGAAGGCCCCGCCGGCCGTCGCGCCGTCCACGGTGACCCCGCGCAGCACGCCGTCCAGGAACTCGCGCACCTCGAAGGGGCGCGCGTCCAGGTCCACCACGCCGTCGTCGATCTTGGACAGGTCGAGCAGGTGGGTGACCAGCCGGCCGAGCCGTTCGGTCTGCTCCAGGGCGGCGCCCAGGGTCGCGGGATTGGGTTGGACCACGCCGTCCACCACGTTCTCCAGCACGGCGCGCAGCGCGGCGATGGGCGTGCGCAGCTCGTGGGAGACGTTGGCGACCAGCTCCCGGCGGTGCCGGTCGGCGGCCTCCAGGTCGGCCGCCATGTGGTTGAAGGTGGCCGCCAGCTCGCCGATCTCGTCCCGGGAGCTCACCTCGACCCGGCGGCTGTAGTCGCCGGAGGCCATCGCGCGGGCGGCGGCGGTCATGTCGCGCAGCGGGGCGGTCAGCCCGTGCGCGAGGAACTGCATGAAGAGCAGCGAAGCGATCATGGAGAAGACCATGATGATCCGGATCTGCGTCTCGGAGCGGATCGCCACCACGACCATGCCGGTGGCGAGGAAGACCGAGACGATCACCAGGAGGGCGAGTTTGCCCTTGATCGAGCGGACCGGGTCGAGCGGCCGGATGTCGGCCCACACCCGGTGGGCGGCGCGGGCGGCCAGCGTGGGCCGGACGCCGTCGGCGTCGCCGTTGCGTTGCTGTGGAAAGGTCATTGGTCCCCTGTGATCCCCGCGGGTCCGCGCGGCGGTTCGGGACACGGGCCCCCCGGAGGCCCGGTGCCCGAGGCGCCGCTAGGAGAGCGGGGCCTCCAGCGCGTAGCCGACCCCGTGGACGGTGCGGATCCAGCTGGCGCCGATCTTCCGGCGCAGCGCCTTGACGTGGCTGTCCACGGTGCGGGTGCCGGACGCGTCCGTCCAGTCCCAGACCTCGGCCAGCAGTTGCTCGCGGGTGAGTACCGCCCGCGGCTGTGCGGCCAGGCAGGCGAGCAGGTCGAACTCGGTCGGCGTCAGGTGGACGTCGCCCGAGGCCAGCCGGACCCGGCGCTGCACGTGGTCGATCTCCAACTCGCCGAAGCGCAGCGAGCCGAGCGCCGGTGTGCGGGCCGCCTGCTGGGCACGCTCGACGCGGCGCAGCAGGACGTTGACCCGGGCCGCCAGCTCCCGCATGGAGAACGGCTTGGTCATGTAGTCGTCGGCGCCCACGCCGAGGCCGACCAGGAGGTCCGTCTCGTCGTCACGCGCGGTCAGCATCAGGACCGGTACCGGGCGTTGGGCCTGGATCCGGCGGCACACCTCAAGGCCGTCGAAGCCGGGCAGCATGATGTCGAGCACGACCAGGTCGGGCTGCCAGGTGTGGAACCCGTCGACCGCGCCCGGGCCGTCGTGGGCCACGGCGACCTTGAAGCCCTCCGCGCCCAGCCGGGCCGCGATCGACTCGGCGATCGTGGGCTCGTCCTCCACCACCAGCACTCTGCGCTGGCTGCTCACCGTGCCGCCGCTGTTCTGGTTGTCCTGCTGAATTTCTGTCACGGTCACGCCACCGCCCCCAGGGCTGCGGGCCGGCCACCTGTGGGGATGGCGAGGCTCCGCTCGTAGTCTTGTTCCGTCGTGGACTGTGCCGGGTCCGCCGTCCCGTAGCGCGTGCGGAGTCGGAGGACAGGTGTGGACTGCCCACCGCTCCCGCACACTTCGCAGCGTACGGACACCCGGTGCTTCCCGGCAGGTGGACCGGATGTTTCCGGCCCGTGGGCCGGCCGTCCGGCCGCCCGTCGGACCCACTCGGAAGTGGGCACGGGCCAGTACCTTACCCGCCGATTTTTCACTGCGTAACGGTACGTATGCACTCCAGTTGACGACAAGCCGCCGGTCAGAGCCGCTACTCGTGCGTAGACGGAGTGCAGGTCTGTACCAATCGTGGAGTCGCGCGCCGCATGATGTTCACGGGGTATTCCCAGCTGGCTCCCAGGACCCCGAAGTACCGTGGTCACGACAAGTCGCACAGGTGGGATTTCCGGCGCGCGCCGGTACGTTGAGCACCGGACGGGGGCCGGAGGCTGCGGGTCTGGAGCGGAGGCGGCATGGCGGAGCTGCGGAGGAACGCTGTGGTGAGCGGGCCGCGTCCGGGGCCGCCGTACGGGATGCTCCGGTTCGGCCTGCGGACCGGCCTGGCCGCCTGGGTGCTCGCCCGGGTGCCGACGCCCCGGCGCAACCCCTTCGCGCTCGGCTACCTCGCCGTGGTCGTGGCCACCACCACCTTCGCCGGGCTGGCCGACCCGGGCCTCGTGCTCCGGCTGCAGGAGGCCTCCAGCTCGGACGGGCACAACCTGGTCCACCACCCGCTGCGCGCCCTGCTGTTCAGCGGCTTCTGGGTGGCCGGGACGATCTGGATGCCCTACCTCTGGGCCTTCGCCTTCACCGTCGCGCCGCTGGAGCGCCGGGTGGGCGCCGTCCGGGCCGCGGCGGTCTTCGGGATCGGGCACGTCACGGCGACGGTGCTCTCCCAGTCGGTGGTGATCACCGCCGTGGCGACCGGCCGGATGGAGCCCCGCGCGCTGGACTGCCTGGACATCGGGGTCAGCTACGGCGTGCTGGTCAGTCTCGGTGCGCTGGCCGGGCTGCTGCCGCCGCGCGGGCGGCTGCTCGCGCTCGGCGGCGCCGCCGTCCTGGTCGCCGAGCAGATCGCCGGCGACCGGGACCTGGTGACCGGGGTCGGCCACCCGGTGGCGCTGCTGACCGGGGTCGCGCTCTGGCGCTGGCTGCGGAACGGGCCCGGCCCCCGGTGGCGGCGCCCGGAGGCGGCGGCCGTCGGCGCCACGGGCCCGGCGCAGGCCCAGGGGGCGACCGCCCTGCTGGACCGCGCGTAACTCCCGGGTGCTCCGGGGGGCGGTGCGCGCCCCCGCGTGGCGTTTTTGACACCCCTTCCCGGAACCCTTCTTGTTCGCTCCCGGCGAACAGGGCGGGGGGAACATTCCATGGCCGCGAAACCTTAGTCAGGTCAACTCAACTTCGCTGACTGGGGAGAGATCATGGCATCGACGTCCACTCCGCTCACCCTGCCCGTACTGCCGCTCGACGACGAGGTCGTGCTCCCGGGCATGGTCGTCCCGCTGGACCTCAAGGACACCGAGGTGCGTGCCGCGGTCGAGGCCGCGCGGGCCGCGGCCGCCGGCGCCGGCAAGCCCCAGGTGCTGCTGGTGCCGCGGGTGGACGGCTCGTACGCGGCGGCCGGCACCCTCGCCACCGTCGAGCAGGTCGGGCGGCTGGCCGACGGGGAGCCGGCCGCGCTGGTCCGCGCCGTGCGCCGGGTCCGGATCGGCGTCGGTACCACCGGGCCCGGCGCCGCGCTCTGGGTGGAGACCACGCCGTTCCGGGAGTCCTCGGAGGGCACGCCGGTGGCCGGCCGCGCCGCCGAGCTGGTCCGGGAGTACAAGGCGCTCTCCACCCAGTGGCTGCGCAAGCGCGGCGCCTGGCAGATCGTCGACCGGGTGGCCCAGATCGAGGGCGTCGGCGAGCTGGCCGACAACATCGGCTACGCGTCCTTCGTCACCGCGGAGCAGAAGCTCAAGGTGCTGCTGGAGGCCGACCAGGTGGCCCGCCTGGAGTACGCCCTCACCCTGCTGCGCGACCACCTCGCCGAGGAGGAGGTCAACGACACCATCCGCAAGGACGTCGAGGAGGGCGTGGCCAAGCAGCAGAAGGAGTTCCTGCTCCGCCGCCAGCTGGAGGCCGTCCGCAAGGAGCTGGCCGAGCTGAACGGCGACCCGGCCGACGAGGAGGGCGACTACCGCGCCCGGGTCGAGGCCGCCGACCTGCCCGGGAAGGTCCGCGAGGCCGCGCTCAAGGAGGTCGACAAGCTGGAGCGGGCGTCCGACCAGTCGCCCGAGGGCTCCTGGATCCGCACCTGGCTGGACACCGTCCTGGAGCTGCCCTGGAACGAGCGCACCGAGGACGCCTACGACATCGCCGGCGCCCGCGCCGTGCTGGACGCGGACCACTCCGGCCTCGGGGACGTCAAGGACCGGATCGTCGAGTACCTGGCCGTCCGCAAGCGCCGGGCCGACCAGGGGCTCGGCCTGGTGGGCGGCCGGCGCGGCGGTGCGGTGCTGGCCCTGGTCGGCCCGCCCGGCGTCGGCAAGACCTCGCTGGGCGAGTCGGTGGCCAGGGCGATGGGCCGCACCTTCGTCCGGGTGGCGCTCGGCGGCGTCCGGGACGAGGCGGAGATCCGCGGCCACCGGCGCACCTACGTCGGCGCGCTGCCCGGCCGCCTGGTGCGCGCCATCAAGGAGGCCGGCTCGATGAACCCGGTCGTCCTGCTCGACGAGATCGACAAGGTCGGCTCCGACTACCGGGGGGACCCGGCGGCCGCCCTGCTGGAGGTGCTGGACCCGGCGCAGAACCACACCTTCCGGGACCACTACCTGGAGGTCGAGCTGGACCTCTCGGACGTGGTCTTCCTCGCCACCGCCAACGTGCTGGAGGCCATCCCGGAGGCGCTGCTCGACCGGATGGAGCTGGTCCGGCTGGACGGCTACACCGAGGACGAGAAGGTCGTCATCGCCCGGGACCACCTGCTCCCGCGCCAGCTGGAGAAGGCCGGACTGACGAGCGAGGAGGTCTCCGTCGAGGAGGAGGCGCTGCGCAGGCTCGCCGGGGAGTACACCCGCGAGGCCGGCGTCCGCACCCTCGAACGCTCGATCGCCCGGGTGCTGCGCAAGATCGCCGCGCAGTCCGAGCTGGGCGAGCGCGAGCTGCCCGCCGCGATCGGCGCGGGCGAGCTGCGCGCGCTGATCGGCCGGCCGCACCACGTCCCGGAGGCGGCCCAGGAGCCCGCCGAGCGGCGGACCGCCGTACCGGGTGTGGCGACCGGCCTGGCGGTGACGGGCGCCGGCGGCGACGTGCTGTACATCGAGGCCTCGCTGGCGGACGCCGAGACGGGCGGCACCGGGCTCACCCTCACCGGGCAGCTGGGCGACGTGATGAAGGAGTCCGCGCACATCGCGCTCTCCTACCTGCGCTCGCGTGGCGCCGAGCTGGAGCTGCCGGTCACCTCGCTGCGCGACCGGGGCGTGCACCTGCACGTCCCCGCCGGGGCCGTCCCCAAGGACGGGCCGAGCGCCGGCATCACCATGACCACCGCCCTGGCCTCGCTGCTCTCCGGCCGCCGGGTGCGCACGGACGTGGCGATGACGGGTGAGGTGTCGCTGACCGGGCGGGTGCTGCCGATCGGCGGGGTGAAGCAGAAGCTGCTCGCCGCCGACCGGGCCGGGGTCGGCACGGTGATCATCCCCAAGCGCAACGAGGCCGACCTGGACGACGTCCCGGCCGAGGTGCTGGAGCGGCTCACCGTCCACCCGGTGGCGGACGTGCGGGAGGTGCTGGAGCTGGCCCTGGAGCCGGCCGAGGTGCTGGTCGCCGCCTGACGGCGGGACGGGAACGGGCGGCGGCCCGGCGGAGCGCGCTGCTCCCGCCGGGCCGCCGCCCGTCCGCACGACCGGGGGCACCGGGCGCCGGGAGCCGCCGGAGCGTCGGGAGCCGCCGGGCCGCCGATTCCGTCGGAGGGAGCGTCGGCGGGCCCCGTGCGAAACTGCGAAGATGCCGTCCCCCACTCAGCGCGCCCTGGCCAAGGTGCCGGCGGGGCTGCGCCCGTTCCTGGTCAGGCACCGCAGGCTGGTGAAGGTCCTGCTGGTCGGGGGGACGTGCTTCGTTCTGACAACAGTGATCAACTTCTCACTGAAGTTCACCCTTTTGGAGCACAAACCGGTGGTTGCGCTCACCATCGCGACCGTGGTGGCCACCACCGTCTCCTACGTGCTCAACCGCCGGTGGTCCTTCCGGGCCCGCGGTCACCGGCGTGAGGTGCTGCTGTTCCTGCTCGTCAGCGTGGTGGCGATCGGCGTCAACGACCTCCCGCTGATCGTCTCGCGCTACGTCCTGGACCTGCGCGAGCCGCAGGTGACGCCCTTCACCCAGGAGGTGGCCGACTTCCTGAGCGGCATGGTCCTCGGCACCTTCGTCGCGATGCTCTTCCGCTTCTGGGCGATGCAGCGCTGGGTCTTCACGCGCTTCCCCGAGCCCGTCGCCCCCCGCGTGGAGCAGCCGCAGCGGATCCCGTAGCGGCCCGGCGCGGCGGGGCGCCGGAGCGGCCGATCCGACCCCCGGGCCCGGCGGGAGCGCCTGGCCGAACGCGGTTACGCTGCAGACACCGGTCCGAACTGCGGGACCCGCCCACCGGCGGGGCGGGCGGAAGCTGAGCGGGGTGAGCGCGATGCGCGAGACGGACGGCCTCCGGGCCGGGCCGGCCAGCCAGCAGGGCATGCGGCGGGCCAATCTGGCGCTGGTGCTCGGCGTGATCGCGCGGGCCCCGCGCTCGCGCGCGGAGGTCGCCGCGGAGAGCGGGCTGACCAGGGCGGCGGTGTCCTCGCTCGCCGAGGAGCTGATCGCGGCCCGGCTGGTGGTCGAGGAGGGTCCGGCGGCGCCCAGCGGCAAGGTCGGCCGGCCCGGGACGGCCCTGGGGCTCAACCCCGAGGGACCGGCGGGTCTGGGCGCCGAGATCGGGGTCGAGCACCTCGGCGCCTGCGTGGTCGACCTGCGCGGCGAGGTTCGCGCCTGGCACCGTCAGGAGATCCGCAACCGGGACCGGCGGCCCGCCGCCGTGATGGCCGACCTGGCCGAACTGCTGCGCCGGGTGGTCGTCGAGGCGGGGCTGCGCCCGGCCGGACTGATGCTCGCGGTGCCCGGCCTGGTCGGCGACGGCGACGGGGTGCTCCAGCGCGCCGCCAACCTGGGCTGGCAGGACGTGCCGCTGGCCGCCGAGCTGCGGCCGGCGCTGCGCGCGGCCGGCGCGCAGGGCCTGGCCGAGCTGCCGGTCGAGGCCGAGAACGAGGCCAATCTGGGCGGGCTCGCCGAGCTCTGGCTGGGCGGCGCCCCGGATCACTTCCTGCACGTCTCGGCCGAGGCCGGGGTCGGCTCGGCGATCGTGGTCGGCGGCCGGCTGATGCGCGGGGCGCACGGCTACGCCGGAGAGCTGGGGCACGTGCCGGTCCACCCGGACGGACCGCGCTGCGCCTGCGGGGCGCACGGCTGCCTGGAGCAGTACGCGGGGGAGGCGGCGGTGCTGCGGGCGGCGGGGCTGGAGGGGGTCCGGGGCGACTGGCTCGCCCTGCTCGCCGAGCGGGCCGGGGCCGGGGACGAGGAGGTCCGCGGGGCGCTGGACGGGGCCGGGTCGGCCCTGGGGATCGCCTCGGCCGGGGCGGTCAACCTGCTCGACCCGGCCGAGGTGGTGCTGGGCGGCGGCTACGCCCGGCTGGCGCCCTGGCTGCTGCCGGGGATGCGGGCCGAGCTGGCGGCCCGGGTGACCGTCCGCCCCTGGACGGAGGAGCGGCTGACGGTCTCCCGGCTGGGCCGGCGCGGGCCGCTGCTGGGGGCGGCGGTCGGCGTGGTCCGGGCGATCGTCGCGGACCCGGGCCGGCTCGACGGGTAGGGGCGGTGTCGGGCCGGCCCGGGCGGTGGCGGTGGTCCGGCTACCCGGCGGGCAGCTCGCGGCCCCCGCGCGGCCGACGCAGCACGGCGGCGAAGGTGACGGCGACGCCGACCAGTGCCCAGACCAGCAGCACGAGCAGCGGCATGGTGAGGTTGGTCGCGCCGAAGTAGGCGATCGAGCGGGCCGCGTCGGTGCCGGCGCCGTTCGGGATCCAGGCGCCGATGGCCCGCCAGAACGGGGGCACCATCGGTGGCGGGAAGACCCCTCCCGCGCTGGGGTTGCCGAGCACCACGAAGATCAGTACCGCGACGCCGATCCCGATGATGTCGAAGAGGCACTGCAGCGCCATGGTGAACGCGCCGACCGTGAACACCACCAGGGCGCCCAGCGCGGCGAGCCCCCAGGACGAGCCGGGCAGGGCGTTCAGCGCCGGTCCGACGATCACCGCCCCGCCGATGCCGGCCGCGATCGAGTACAGCGCGAGGGCGGCGAGCCGGATGGCCGCCCGGTAGGCGTTGGCGGGCTTCGCCCCGGCGCTGACGCCGAGGATCGAGGCGACCAGGTAGCCGCCGACGCACCAGCCGATCACCAGGTAGAAGGAGGACAGGCCGTTGGTGTCGCCCTTGGCCAGCGGGATGGTGTCGACGGTGCGCACCGTCCGGCCCTGGGTCTGGTCCACCGCGGTGACGATGGTCTGGGCGGCCCGGGCGGCGGCCGGGCCGCGGGCGTTGGCGACCAGCAGGGTGTCCTCGGTGCCGGCCGGGTCCACCACCAGCGCGGCGTAGAGCTTCTGGTCCTTGATCCGGGCGGTGGCGGTCTCCGCGTCGGGCGCGGTGGAGGCCCGTACCGCGTTGTCGGGCACCCCCTCCAGCGCCTCGACCAGCTTGGGGGAGACCTGCGGCGGCGCGACCACCGCGATCGAGAGCTCGTGCGGGGTGGGGCTGTGCAGCGCCCCGACGTACGAGGTGATGAAGCCGAGCTGGAGGAGGAGGACGGCGATTACCAGCAGCGCCGCGCGCGGGGTGACCGCCCCCTTCAGTTCGGCGACGAGTCCTGGCCTCGGTCCCTGCCCTGGGGTGGTCATCCACATCTCCTTGCGTATCGGGAAAACGGATACTTCATACCATCAAGTAGTTGGCTTTCCCGATTTCCCGCGCCGTATGTGGGGGCACTGTGCTGCGGGATACTTGCGCGGTGAGTGCGGCGAATGACGAGGAACCCCTGCTGGCGGTGGAGCGCGAGGTCGCGCTGATGTTCCGCCGGGGCCGGGCCCGGGTGGCGGAACTCTCCCGCCGGGTTCACCCCAGCCTGGAGGGGGCGGCGTACAGCATGCTCGGCTACATCGAGCAGGCCGGGCGGGTGCGGGTGACCGACGTCGGCGTGCACTTCGCGGTGGGCAAGGCCACGGTGAGCCGGCAGATCCGGGCGCTGGAGGAGCTGGGCCTGGTGACCCGGGAGGCGGACCCGCTGGACCGCCGGTCCGCGCTGGTCTCGCTCACCGACGACGGCCGGCGGCGCTACCTGGGCGCGCGGGACGCCCGGGTCGAGCGGGTGCGCGAGCTGATGGCCAACTGGTCCGAGGAGGACGTGATCCGCTTCGCCGGGCTGCTGCACCGCTTCAACGACGTGGTCGGGGAGGCCGTCGGGACCTGAGGTCCGGCGGTCCGGCGCGGGTGGCGGGCGGGACTTTACTTGGGCTTGAAGAAAGTTGCCTTAAGCAACCATTGATCCTATGGTTGCTTAAGGCAACGACTTTTCCGTTCCCCGTCGCCGCCTCCCGCTTCCGCCCCGCACCCGCCGAAGGACCCAGATGACCGTCACCACCCGAGCCGCGACCGGAGCCGCCACCGCCGACGACGACACACCCATGACCCACCGGCAGGTGCTGGAGGCCCTGTCCGGCCTGCTGCTCGGCCTCTTCGTGGCCGTGCTGTCGTCGACCGTCGTCTCCAACGCCCTGCCGCGCATCCTCACCGACCTGCACGGCGGCCAGTCCGCCTACACCTGGGTGATCACCGCCACCCTGCTCACCCTCACCGCCTCCACCCCGATCTGGGGCAAGCTGTCCGACCTGGCCAGCAAGAAGCTGCTCCTGCAGATCGCCCTGGTGATCTACATCGCCTCGTCCGCGCTGGCCGGCCTCGCCCAGAACACCGGCGAGCTGATCGCCTGCCGCGCGCTGCAGGGCATCGGCGCCGGCGGTGTCACCGCGCTCGCCCAGATCTGCCTGGCGGCGATGGTCCCGCCGCGCGAGCGCGGCCGGTACAGCGGCTACTTCGGCGCGGTCTTCGCCCTCGCCACCATCGGCGGCCCGCTGATCGGCGGCGTCATCGTGGACACCTCCTGGCTCGGCTGGCGCTGGTGCTTCTACGTCGGGATCCCCTTCGCGCTGGCCGCGATCGCGGTGCTGCAGCGCACCCTGAAGCTGCCGGTGGTCAAGCGCAAGGTGAAGATCGACTACCTGGGTGCCCTGGTCATCACCGGCGCCGTCAGCCTGCTGATGATCTGGATCACGCTGGCCGGCAAGAACTACGCCTGGCTCTCCTGGCAGACCGCGGCCATGGTCGGCGGCGGCCTGGTGCTGGGCGGGCTCGCCGTGGCGATCGAGAAGCGCGCGGCCGAGCCGATCATCCCGCCGAGCCTCTTCCGCCACCGCACCGTCACCCTGGCGGCGGTCGCCAGCGTGCTGGTCGGCATCGGGATGTACGGCGCGACCACCTTCCTCAGCCAGTACTTCCAGCTGGCCAGGGAGAAGTCCCCGACCATCGCCGGCCTGATGACGCTGCCGATGATCCTCGGCCTGGCCGTCGCCTCCACCGTGGCGGGCAAGCTGATCACCAAGTACGGCCGCTGGAAGGCCTACCTGGTCGCCGGCACCCTGATGCTGGCCGTCGGCTTCGCCCTGCTCGGCACCGCCCGGGCCGACACCGACTACGTGCTGCTCGCCGTCTACATGGCGATCACCGGCATCGGCCTCGGCCTGACCATGCAGAACCTCGTGCTCGCGGTGCAGAACACGGTGCCCCGGCACGAGCTCGGCGCGGCCAGCTCGGTGGTCACCTTCTTCCGCACCATGGGCGGCGCGATGGGCGTCTCCGCCCTCGGGGCCCTGATGAACAACCGGGTCGGCCACTACCTGACGGAGAACCTGGCGGCCGCGCACGTCCCGGCCACCGGCGCCGCGGCCGGCGGCGGCATCCCGGACCTGCACAAGCTGCCCGCCCCGCTCGTCCCGCTGGTGACGGACGCCTTCGGGCACGGGGTCGGCGTGGTCTTCCTGGTCGCGGCGCCGTTCGCGCTGCTGGCCTTCGTGACGGTGCTGTTCATCCGCGAGACCGTGCTGCGCACCGGCCACCAGGGCTGACCGCCGCCGGCGGGGGCACGGGGCAGGACACGGCGAAGGCCGGGGAGCGGACCACCGCTCCCCGGCCTTCGCCGTACTCCGTGCGTCAGTGGCCGGCGATCAGGGACAGGCCGTAGAGGACGGCGGCGCCGCAGACCGCGAAGCAGGTGTAGGCACCGGCCAGGGCCAGTCGGCCGCCGCCGGCCGGGGCGCCGGAGCCGGCCGCCGAGCGCTGCGCGGTCAGCGCGGCCTCACGGCGGGAGAGGGCCAGGATGCCCAGCGCGAAGACGGTGACCACCGCGACGGTGATGCCGAAGCTGAAGCCGGCGGTCTGGGCCAGGGCGTTCCACTTGATGTGCATGCTGTGTGCTCCTCAGCCGCCGGCGCTCAGGCCGCGACCGTGGTCGAGGCGGGAGTGGTGGGGGTGCCGGCCGCGGCGGTCGGGGTGATCTCGACCGGGGTGATGTCGCCGGCCTCGTTGACGTTGTCCGCGTGGACCGGCTGGCGGCGGGAGATCAGCCACATCGCGCCCGAGCCGGCGACCAGGACGGCGCCCACCAGGACCACGCCCCAGGTGCCCTGCTCGACCACGAGGGCCGCGAGGCCGGCCACCGTGGCGGCGGCGGGCAGGGTCAGGCCCCAGGTGTAGACCATGCGGCGCACCAGGCTCCAGCGCAGCTCGCCCTTCGGGCCGCCGAGGCCGGCGCCCATGATGCCGCCGGAGCAGACCTGGGTGGTGGAGAGGCCGAAGCCCATGTGCGACGAGGTCAGGATGACGGTCGCGGCGGCGGACTCGGAGGCGAAGCCCTGCGGCGCCTGGATGTCCGCCAGGCCCTTGCCCATCGAGCGGATGATCCGCCAGCCGCCCATGTAGGTGCCGAGCGCGATCGCCGCACCGGCCGAGACGATCACCCAGGTGGGGGGCAGCGCGCCGGTCGGCAGGGCGCCGACCGAGACCAGGGTCAGGGTGATGATGCCCATCGTCTTCTGGGCGTCGTTGGTGCCGTGGGCCAGCGAGATCAGCGAGGAGGAGAACACCTGGCCGGTCTTGAAGCCCTTGGTGACGGTGGCGCCGTCGCTCTTGCGGGTGATCGCGTACGCCAGCTTCGTGGCGCCCCACGAGGCCAGGCCCGCGACCAGCGGGGAGGCGATCGCCGGGATGAGGATCTTGGTGACCACGGTGTCGAAGTTGACGCCGTTGAGACCGACGCCGACCACGGTGGCGCCGATCAGGCCGCCGTAGAGCGCGTGCGACGAACTGGACGGAAGGCCTCTCAGCCAGGTGATCAGGTTCCAGAGGATCGCGCCGACCAGTGCGGCGAAGATGATCTCCGGATGGATCCCGGCCTTCTCGTTGACGATGCCGCCGGAGATGGTGGTGGCGACCTTCACCGAGAGGAACGCCCCGGCGAAGTTGAGGACGGCCGCGATGGTGACCGCGACCTTGGGTCGAAGGGCTCCGGTGGCGATGGAGGTGGCCATCGCGTTGGCGGTGTCGTGGAACCCGTTGGTGAAGTCGAAGGCGAGCGCCGTGATGATCACAACGGCCACCAGGAACGAGATGTGTTCCATACCCAAACAATCGTCGTAGTTGTCGCACTGACGTTGGTGTCGATCGCGACGGTAGGGAGCCTCGGTGAACGGAAGGTGAACTGAGACGGGCCGCGTGGTTCCGGACGTGTCCAAGGGGTTGCCATGACCTTGCCAGAAGGTGTCCCCGGGCCCGCTGAACTGGGCATTGGCGCAGAACGTCCTGGTTCGATCCGGTTTGCTGAGACCTGTCTCACAACCAGCCGAAGAATTCATCGGGCCGTACGGGTGCGGTCTGTTTCTGCCGGGTGACCCATGACAGGATCGGCGAGGATCCGGGCATCCCGGGGATCGGCAGGGGCGGGGAGGAACGAATCCATGGGCGGGGCCGCACAGCGCACGGAGACAGCCGGAACACGACCGTGGGTGCGGGCCGCCCTGCGCTGCGGAGCCGTCCTGGCGGCCGCCGCGCTGGCGCTGCCGCTGGCCGCCCAGGCCGCCTACGCGGCGCCGGACCCGGGCAACCCGGGCATCACCGCCCCGGCCGCCGTGCCCGGCGCGGACCCGCTCGCGGAGGCCAAGGCCACCCTCGGGCCGCTGCTCGACCGGCTGCACGAGCTGTACACGGGGGCGGAGGCCGCCACCGAGCAGTTCAACGCCGCCGTCACCAAGGTCGCCGAGCAGCAGGCCACCGTCACCGACCTGGGCGACCGGCTGGACCGTCAGCAGAAGCTCGTGGACGCCGGTACCGACGTGGCCGCCCAGCTCGCCGCCGCCCAGTACCGCAACGGCGCCACCTCGGCCTACGCCGAACTGCTGCTCTCCCAGAACCCGTACGAGGCCGTCACCATCGCCGAACTGCTCTCCGCCGCGAGCCGTTCGCAGTCCGAGTTCCTGGACCGGCTCAAGCTCGACCGCGAAGCGCTCACCGGCCTGCAGAAGCAGAGCGAGGAGGCGCTGAAGAACTCCCAGGCACTGGTCGCCCAGCAGGACGCGGCCAAGGCCAAGCTCGCCACCGACCTGGCCGCCGTCGAGCAGCTGGTCTCCTCGCTCACCGGTGCCCAGCGCACCGAGCTGGAGCAGCTGGAGAAGGCCAAGGCCGACGAGGCCCAGCTGGCCTTCCTCGCCTCCGGCGCCCTCGGCAAGGGCGAGCGCACCCCGTCGCTGGCCGGCCGCGCCGCCGTCGCGTACGCGCTGGCGCAGCTCAACAAGCCGTACGTGTGGGGCGGCGCCGGCCCGGACGTCTTCGACTGCTCCGGCCTCACCTCGCAGGCCTGGCTGCACGCCGGCAAGCCGATCCCGCGCACCAGCCAGGAGCAGTGGGCCCAGCTCCAGCACGTCGCCCTGAACCAGCTGCGCCCCGGTGACCTGGTCATCTACTTCGAGGGCGCCACCCATGTCGCGCTCTACATCGGCGGCGGGCTGGTCGTCCAGGCGCCCCGTCCGGGCGCCGTGATCAAGGTGTCGCCGATCGGCTCGATGCCGATCCTCGGTGCCGTCCGCCCCGACCCGGAGACCGCCTCGGACGAGGCGGGCGGTGCCTGGAAGGTGCCGGACCTCCCGGCGGGCTGGGACAGCGTCACCCCGATCGCCCCGAGCCCGGCCAACCAGGTGCCGGTCGACCCGAACGCGGCGAACCCCGCGCCCGGCACGCCGACCGCGCCCGGTACGCCCACCCCGGGGACGCCGACGCCCGGCACCCCGCAGCCCGGCACCGGCACACCGACCGACCCGGGGACGCCGACCGGCACCCCGACGGGGACGCCGACCGGGACGCCCACGGGGACGCCGACGGGCACGCCCACCGGGACCCCGACGGGGACGCCGACCGGCACCCCGACCGGCACGCCCACCGGGACGCCCACGGGAACGCCGACCGGTACCCCGACGGGCACCCCCACCGGGACGCCGGCCGGGACTCCCGCGGGCTCGCCCAGCGGCACCCGTACCGGTTCGGCCACCGCCTCGGCCCCGGGCTCCACCTCGGCCACCCCGCTGCCGGCGGGCCAGCACTAGCTTGGCCCGACGGCCCGGGGAGCCCCGGGCCGTCGGCCGGTTCAGCTCGCGCCGCTGTCCGGCTCGAAGCGGATCAGCACGGCCTTGGAGGTCGGGGTGTTGCTGATGTCCGCGGTGGAGTCCAGCGGCACCAGCACGTTGGTCTCCGGGTAGTACGCCGCCGCCCCGCCGCGGGCCACCGGGTAGTGGACCACCTTGAAGTGCGGCGCGCGCCGCTCCACGCCGTCCTTCCACTCGCCGACCAGATCGACGTACCCGCCCTCGGTCAGGCCCAGCTCGGCGGCGTCGACGGGGTTGACCAGCACGACCCGGCGGCCGCCGGTGATGCCGCGGTAGCGGTCGTCCAGGCCGTAGATCGTGGTGTTGTACTGGTCGTGCGAACGGAGCGTCTGCAGCAGCAGCCGGCCCGGCGGGACCTCGGGCGCGGTGAGCGGGTTGACCGTGAAGTTGGCCAGCCCGGTCGCGGTCGGGAAGGTCCGGGAGTCGCGCGGCCCGTGCGGCAGGGTGAACCCGCCGGGCCGGCGGACCTTGTCGTTGAAGCCGTCGAAGCCCGGCACCACCCGGGCGATCCGGTCCCGCAGGGTGTCGTAGTCGTCGGCGAAGTCCTCCCACGGGACGTCGTCCCCGGGGCCGAGCGCCGCGCGGGCCAGCCGGCAGACGATCGCCACCTCGGAGAGCAGCCCCGGCGCCGGCGGGCGCAGGCCGCCGCGCGAGGAGTGCACCTGGCCCATCGAGTCCTCGACGCTGACGAACTGCGCGCCACTGGCGGTGACGTCCCGGTCGGTGCGGCCGAGGGTGGGCAGGATCAGCGCCCGGGCCCCGGTCACCACGTGCGAGCGGTTGAGCTTGGTGGAGACGTGCACGGTGAGCCGGCAGCGGCGCATCGCCGCCTCGGTGACCTCGGTGTCCGGGGTGGCGGCGACGAAGTTGCCGCCCATCGCGAAGAACACCTTCACCCGGCCGTCGCGCATCGCGCGGATGGTGTCCACCGAGTCGTAGCCGTGCGCCCGCGGCGGCTCGAAGCCGAACTCGCCGCCCAGCGCGTCCAGGAAGGCCGCCGAGGGCCGCTCGAAGATGCCCATCGTCCGGTCGCCCTGGACGTTGCTGTGTCCGCGCACCGGGCAGACCCCGGCGCCCGGGCGTCCGACGTTGCCGCGCAGCAGCAGGAAGTTGACCACCTCGCGGATGGTCGGCACGGCGTGCTTGTGCTGGGTGAGGCCCATCGCCCAGCAGACGATGATCTTCCGGGAGGAGAGCACCAGGCGGCCCAGCTCCTCGATCTGCTCCCACGGGAGGCCGGTGGCGGCGAGCACCTCCTCGCGCCGGGTCTGCCGGGCCTCGGCGGCGAACTCCACGAAGCCGTGGCAGTGCCGCGCGACGAACTCCTCGTCGACGCCGCCGTCCGCGTCGAGGACGAGCCGGTTGAGCGCGCGGAACAGGGCGAGGTCGCCGCCGAGCCGGATCTGCAGGAAGAGGTCGGTCAGCTTGGTGCCGTGGCCGGCCAGGCCGCGGGCGTTCTGCGGGTTCTTGAACCGTTCGAGGCCGGCCTCGGGCAGCGGGTTGACGCTGACGACGGTGGCACCCGCGCGCTTGGCCCGCTCCAGGGCGGAGAGCATCCGCGGGTGGTTGGTACCCGGGTTCTGGCCCGCCACGATGATCAGGTCGGCCTGGTAGAGGTCCTTGAGGCTGACGCTGCCCTTGCCGACGCCCAGCGTCTCGGTGAGCGCCGAGCCGGAGGACTCGTGGCACATGTTGGAGCAGTCCGGCAGGTTGTTGGTGCCCAGCCGGCGGGCGAACAGCTGGTAGGCGAAGGCGGCCTCGTTGCTGGTCCGGCCGGAGGTGTAGAAGGCCGCGCCGTCCGGGGTGTCCAGGGCGCGCAGCTCCTCGGCGATCAGCGCGAAGGCGTCGTCCCAGGCGATCGGCGTGTAGTGGGTGGCGCCCTCGTCCAGCAGCATCGGCTGGGTGAGGCGGCCCTGCTGGCCGAGCCAGTAGCCGGAGCGTTCGGCCAGCTCGGCCACCGGGTGGGCGGCGAAGAACTCGGCGCGGATCCGGCGCTCGGTGGCCTCCTCGGCGACGGCCTTCGCGCCGTTCTCGCAGAACTCGGCGGTGTGCGTCTTCCCGGGCTCGGGCCACGCGCAGCCGGGGCAGTCGAAGCCGTCCGGCTGGTTGACCTTGCGCAGGGTGGCGAGGGTGCGCCGGGCGCCCATCTGCTCGGTGGCCATCCGGAGGCTGTGGCCGACCGCCGGCAGTCCGGCCGCGGCGTGCTGGGGCGCGGACACCACGGGGGCGTCCTGCGCGGGATCGCTCTGCGGGGCCGGTTTGGCCATGACTGCGCTCCTCGGCTGTGCTCGTCCGGCCGCCGCTCCGTCGCGTGGCCCGCCGTCCATCCTTCCACCCGTTCGAGTCGTCCGGGCCATCCCGGTACCGGTCCCGGCCGACCCCGCACGGTGCGTCGATGGGGCGCGGCCGCTTCGAGGGGCGGGGGCGCGGGTGACCGGCCACCGCGCGGGGCCGGCACGACCTGTCGGCTGACCAGCAGCGGCCGGCGCTGTCCGCGCGCCGGGGCCTGCCCGCGCGCCGGGGCCTGCCCGCGCGCCGCGGCCCCGGGTGGCCCGCCGGGCCAGGAGCGCCCCGGCCGGGGCCGTGGTGCCGATCCGGCGCCCTCCTGGCCCGGGACGTCGCCTCGGGCCAGGAGGCCGGTGCCTGCCTGACCGCGCTGGAGCGCGGGACCGGCATCACGCCGAGTGGGGGCCGGATCGTCGTGTCAGCTCCGGACCACGTCACCGCCGAGGACCTGGTCGAGGAGCTGTTCGGGCCCCGAGCCGGCCGGGCGGGGCCCCGGGCCGACCACGCGGGCCGCGAGCGGCGCGGTGGGCCGCCCGGTGGGCCGCCCACCCGCTGCCGGGACGGCCGCCAGGGCCCGCAGGATGGCCCGGGCGGCGGCGTCGTTCTGGCGAAAGCCCGGGGAGTCGGTGCGCGGCCGGGCGAAGGCGGCCGCCGCGCGCAGACTGGTGTGCGGGCCGAGGGCGGTGCGCCGCGGGTGCGGCCCGCCGTCCAGGGCCGGGTCCAGGACCCGGCTGTCCCCGGGCCGGATGGTGAGCAGCCCGGAGCGGTGGGTGTGCTCCTCGTCGCTGACCACCTCCTCCACGATCCGCCCGGCGCGGTGCAGGTCCCGCAGGACCGGGTCCCGGGTGCGGGCCAGCGCGTGCTTGGGCAGGTACGCCTCGATCAGCGCGGTGGCCTCGACGCGGTGCCCGGGCACGGTGCTACCGGACGCCCGCCAGGTGCCGGTCGCCTCGTCCCGGTCGACCCGGACGCCCGCGCCCAGGAAGCGGACCACGCCCGCCTCGGAGAGCGCGAGCAGCTGGCGCAGCCGGAAGCCGGGCGGGCCGGAGGCGAGGTAGCTGAAGTAGCCGAAGAACCACTCGTCGACCTCCTCGCCGACCGAGCGGGCGGTGAGCCGGCCGGAGGCCAGCACGCGGGGCAGTTGGCCGAAGAGCGAGAGCAGGGCGAGGAAGGCGCCGAGGTCGGCGCTGTGGGCCGGGTCGGCGCGGCGGTCGGCGTCCTCGGCGATGTAGCCGCGCAGATGGCGCTGGAGCTCCTCGGCGGAGCCGAGTTCGAGACCGGCCAGCGGGAAGTCGAGCCGTTCGAAGTCCAGCCGGTCGGCCTCGTCGGGGACGGCCCGGGCGATCACCCGGGCGAGCTCGGGCGCGTACCAGTCGTGGGCGTCGTAGCCGGCGAGGAACTCGGCCCAGGGGAGCGCGGTGCGTTCGGGGTGGGCGTGGAACAGTTCGTGGTAGTGCCCGAAGCCGATGTCCTTCGCCATCAACGGCCAGAAGTCGCGGCGCAGTTCGAGCGGTCCGGGGCGCGCGAGAACGGCGTCCACGGCGGCCGCGTCGAAGTAGCGGGGGAGCGGGGCGGGCGGCCCCTGGAGCCGGTAGCCGGTCTTGGAGTGGTAGGGCACCCCGCGCCGGGAGCCGACGTGGATCACCGGCTCGCGGCCGGAGGGCCGGTAGACCGGGCCGTCCGGCGTCTCCTCGAAGCGGCCGCCCCGGCCTTCGGTGAGCAGGGCGACCAGGTCGACGAAGGCGAGCCCGAAGCCGCGCAGGACGACGTGCTCGCCGGCGCCGATGCCGCTCAGGTCGGCGTCGGCGGAGAAGGCGGGCGGCAGGTGGAAGCGGCCGTGCCGGGCGGCGAACCCGGCGTCCGCGGCGTACCGGGGGTGCGGGGCGGAGTCGAGGTGGCCGAGGGTCAGGGTGACGTGGTCGGCGGTGAGCACCCGGTCCCCGAGGTGGACCAGCTGCGGGCCGTCCACCGGGCCCTCGACCCGGCGGACGGTGTCCCGGTGCACGGTGACGGTGATGTGCGGCGGGAGGTCGGCGACGGCGCGGCGGAACACCCAGTCCAGGTAGGCGCTCTGGGCCCGGCGGGTGGGGAAGTCGGTGGGCGCCAGGGTGCCCAGCTCGGCCCGGACCGCCGGGTCCTCGACCTCCCGGTAGGGCGCGAACTCCGGCTGCCGGGCGGCCCATTCGGCCAGCGAGGGCCCGGGGCGGACCGGTCCGTCGATGGTGGACCGCTCGTCGGTGAACATCGTGACGTCCTCGGCCATCGAGTTCATCCGGAGCAGCGGGGACTGGTCGTAGCGCCAGATCCGGCCCGCGCCGGGCGGGTGCGGGTCGACCAGGTGGATCTCCAGCGGGCGCTCGGAGGGCAGGAGTTCGGCCGCGTTGGCGGCGATCCGCTCCAGCAGCCCGGTACCGCGCGGGCCGGCGCCGACGATCACCAGGGTGGTCAACGCGTCTCCCCGGCTGCGGTCTTGGCGCCGGTCGCGGCGTCGGCCCCGGCCGGGGCGTCGGCGGCGGCGCGCAGCCGGCGCCAGGCCGCGCGGGCCTTCTGCAGCGGGGTGGGTGGCAGGCCGTCGCGGGTGGCGCCCTTGGCGTAGTGCCGCTCGACGTAGTACTGGCCGACGGACAGCACGGTGGTGATCACGATGTACCAGATGGTGGCGACCATCAGCATCGGGATGACCTGGTAGGACTGCAGGTAGACCAGCTGCACCGAGTAGAGCAGGTCGGAGACGGCCAGCACGCTGATGATGCTGGTGCCCTTGAGCGCGCTGATCAGCATGTTCCCGGCGGTGGGGACGATCGAGCGCATCGCCTGCGGGACGATGATCCGGCGCAGCACCCGCCACCGGCCCAGCCCGAGCGCCGAGGCGGCCTCCAGCTGGCCGCGGTCGACCGAGAGGATCCCGCCGCGCACCACCTCGGCGGCGTACGCGGCCTCCAGCAGGGTCAGGCCGACCACGGCGGTCAGGGTGGGTCCGAACAGGTTGACGGTCCGGACGGTGACGAACTCCGGGCCGAACGGGATGCCCAGGCCGAGCGTCGGGTAGAGCGCGCCGATGTTGAAGAAGAGCAGCAGCTGCACCAGCGCCGGGGTGGAGCGGAAGATCCAGATGTACGTCCAGCTCAGGGTGCGCAGCACCGGGTTGCTGGAGAGCCGCATGGTGGCGAGCACCGTGCCGAGGACGAAGCCGAGGCCGAGCGTGACGGCGGTCAGCCAGAGGGTCAGGGTGAGGCCGTTCAGGACCGAGGTGGCGGTGAACCAGTCGGCGACGACGTCCCATTGGAAGGCCTTGTTGCGGATCACCGAACTGAGGGCCATCGCGAACAGCAGCAGCGCGACGGCGGCGGAGACCCACTGGCCGGGCCGGCGGCGGGCGACGAGCCGGGCCGAGGGGTCGACGACGGCGCCGACGGGCGGCTCCGGGGCCGGCACGGGGTTCTCGGTGAGGGAGGGCGCGGGAAGGACGTCCTGCGGGGTGGCCATGAGGAGGCTCCAGGCGGAAGCTGCGGGCAGGCGGGAGGTACGGGGGTGGTCACGTACGGCCGTCGGGCCGGCTCGCGTCCCTCAACGCGACCGGCTCCGCACTGCTCTCCGCATTGATCGTACGCATGCGCGAACGAGGGCTGTCAAGGGTGGTGCCGCCGGGGCACACGGCGACAAGTGATCGCAACAGAGCGGTAATGGACGGTGGTTGACGCCGCGCATCCTTCACTGCTCAACTTGTGCTCATGTACGCCGAGCAGCTCCTGGTCACCCGCGACCACATCGACTTCGGTCGGGTGTGGTCCGCGGCGTGTCGCGGCTGACCCGGCAGCGGGCCGTCCAGCCGGCCCTGTCCTCCTAGGAGCCTCCTCCCTCGGAGGCCCTCCTCGCGGAGACCTCTCCCTCGGTGCCCCGTCGCGGGCCGGGTAGGCCGTCCAGTCCCGTACGGACGGCCGTTTCAGGCGCACGCTGCCGCCTTCAGCCTTCCGTACCCCACTGCACTCCGGCAGTTCTCCGTCGCCCTTCCGCCGACGTCTTCGCCGCCGTCGTCACCGTCACGTGCCCGTGCCCGTCGATCCGCGCGCTCCGCTCCGCCCTCCCGCTCGGCCCTCTTCGCTCCGCGCTCCCCGCTCGGCCTTCTCGCTCCGTGCTCCCTGCTCCCCGCTCCGTGCTCCAAGCCTGGCTCTGCCACGGCCTTTTCCGGTCTGCCCACCCGCAGCCGCCGGATTCCGTACGACCCGAAAGGTCAGTCACCATGCCCGTCGAATTCCTCGGCATCGCCGCCACCGGTGATGGTTCGGAGACCACCCCCCGCTCCACGGCGGCCTTCGACCGCGACTACACCCTGCGGCTGGCCCGGGCCCACGAGGACCACGGCTGGGACCGCGTGCTGTTCGCCTACGGCGCCGGCGCCCCCGACCCGGCGGCGGCCGCGGCGTTCCTCGCGGCCCGGCTCGACCGGCTCCAGATCCTGCTGGCCCACCGGCCGAACGTCTCCTACCCGACCTACGCGGCGAAGACCTTCGCCACCCTGGACCGGATCAGCGACGGGCGGCTCACCGTCCACTTCATCACCGGCGGCAACGACCACGAGCAGCAGCGCGAGGGCGACTTCCTGACCAAGGACCAGCGCTACGCCCGCACCCGTGAGTACATCGGGATCGTCAAGAAGGCGTGGACCAGCACGGAGGCCTTCGACCACGAGGGCGAGTACTACCGCTTCAACGACTTCGTCTCGGACGTCTTCCCCGTCCAGGCCCCGCGCCCGGGCGTCTCCTTCGGCGGCTCCTCGGAGGCCGCCTACGCCGCCGGCGGGGCGGAGGCGGACATCTACTGCCTCTGGGGCGAACCGCTGGCCCGGACCGCCGAGCAGATCGAGCGGGTCAAGGAGGCCGCGCGGGCCGCCGGCCGGACGGACGTGCCGCGCATCCAGGTCGCCTTCCGGCCGATCATCGCGCCGACCGAGGAACTGGCCTGGGAGAAGGCGTACCGGACGGTGGACGCGATCCGGGCCCGCAAGGAGTCCGGCGAGCTGGTCCGGCGCGGTGCGGCCGCGGCCCGGACCCCGGAGAACACCGGGTCGCAGCGGCTGCTGGAGATCGCCGCGGCCGGCGAGCGCTACGACCGCGCGCTCTGGACCCCGACCGCGGCCGCCACCGGCGGGGCCGGCAACTCCAACGCCCTGGTCGGCACGCCGGAGACGGTCGCGCAGGCGCTGCTCGACTACTACGACCTCGGCGTGGACATCCTCTCCGCGCGCGGCTACGCGCTGCTCGACGACGCGATCGACTTCGGCCGGTACGTCATCCCGCTGGTGCGCGAGGAGGTCGCCCGGCGGGACGCCGCGAAGGCGGCCGAGGCGGCCGAGCGGGAGGCCCGGGCCGAGCGCGACCGCCACCAGCTGATCGCGGTCCAGGCGTGAGCGGCACCAGCCTGGCGACCGAGGTCCGCCGGGTGACGATCGACGATCCCCTGGTCGAGCCGCTGCTGCGGGAGCTCACCCACGAGTACGTCACCCGCTACGGGCCGGATGCCCGGGAGGAGATGAGCCGGTACCCGAAGGACGCCTTCGCGGAGCCGGCCGGCGTACTGCTGCTCCTGCTGGAGGACGGCGAGCCGGTGGCCGGCGGTGCGTACAAGCGGTACGACGAACGGACCGCCGAGGTGAAGCGGATGTGGACGCATTCCGCGCACCGCCGCCGGGGGCTGGCCAGCCGGGTGCTGGCCGAGCTGGAGCGGGCCGCGCGGGCGGTCGGCTACACCCGGATCTTCCTCACCACCGGCCCGCGCCAGCCCGAGGCCAGGGGGCTCTACCTGGCGACCGGCTACACCCCGCTGTTCGACGTCGACGCCGATCCGCTGGAGATCGGCCCGCTGGCGTTCGAGAAGTCCCTGCCGGCCCGCACCGACAGCGAGCGGGCCGAGGCCCCCGCGCGACCCCATCACGCACCGACCCCGAAAGGCGCCCACCTCCCGTGAGAACCACCACCGTCCGCCGCCGCCTGCTCGCGGCCACCGCCCTGCTGCCGGTCCTGGCCCTGGCCGCGTGCGGTTCGGACCCGAAGACCGCCGCCCAGCCGGGCGCCGGCCAGGCGGCGGTCGACGCCGCCGCGCAGGACCTCGTCTCCGGCGTCGCCAAGTCGGACGCGGCGGCCGCCCTGCTGCCCGAGGACGTCCGCAAGGCCGGGACGGTGAAGTTCGGCTCGGCGATCGCCTCGCCGCCCGCCGCCTTCTACGCCGACCAGGCCACCAAGAAGGCGGCCGGGGTGGACATCGACTTCACCGACGCGGTGGCCAAGGTGCTCGGCCTGACCGTGGAGCGCGAGGAGGCCGCCTTCGAGACCATCCTGCCCGCGCTGGGCAGCGGCAAGTACGACGTCGGCACCGGCAACTTCGGGGTCACCGCCGTCCGGTTGAAGACCATCGACTTCGTCACCTACATCGACGACGGCCAGGGCTTCGCGGTCAAGAAGGACAACACCAGCGTCCAGCCGGTCACCGACCTCGCGCAGCTCTGCGGGCTGGTCATCGGCACCGGGGCCGGCACCACCTTCGAGACCACGCTGAACGCCAAGAAGAACGTCTGCACCGACGCCGGCAAGAAGCCCTTCGAGGTGAAGGCGTTCAGCGACAACGGCGCCACGCTGACCGGCCTCCAGCAGGGGCGGATCGACGTCGTGATGTCGACCATCAACGGCCTGCGCTACCAGGCGTCCCAGGAGGCGTCGGGGACGAAGTTCCTCGGCGAGTTCCACCGGCTGGACGTCGGCTTCGCGTTCAAGAAGGGCTCCCCGCTCGCCCCGGCCTTCCAGGCGGCGGTCAACCAGCTGATCAAGGACGGGACGTACGACAAGATCGTCAAGAAGTGGGGAGTCGTCGATTCGGCGATCAAGGAATCCCAGATCAGCCCGCCCGAGCACGTGTGACCCCCTGTCCGGGCCCCGGGCCTGTTGGAGGAATCCCCCCATGAGCATCACCACCACCGAGGCCGGTCCGCCGGCCGGAAGAACCGCCACCAAGGCGCCCGCCGCCCCGGCCGGGCGCGTCGACCTCGGCGAGCTGGCCGGTCTGCGGACCGTCCGGGCCCGCCACCCGTGGCGCTGGGCGGCCGGCCTCGCCGCCGTCGTCGTCCTGCTCCAGTTCGCCCACGGGCTGGCCACCAACCCCGGCTGGGACTGGGCGACCTTCCGGGTCTACTTCTCCGCCGACACCATCCTGCGCGCCGTCGGCCGCACCATCGAACTCACCTTCTACGGAACGCTGCTGGGCTTCCTGCTGGGTGCGGTGGTGGCGGCGATGCGGCTGTCGCGCAGCGCGATCCTGCAGTCCATCGCCTGGGCCTACGTCTGGGCGTTCCGCTCCATCCCGCTGATCGTGCAACTGGTCTTCTGGTTCAACCTCTCCTACCTCTACAAGCGGTTCGGCATCGGGATCCCGTTCGGCCCGACCTTCGCCGAGTTCGAGACGATGGGGGTGCTGGGCGCGCTCGGCGCCGCCGTGCTGGGGCTGGGCCTGCACCAGGCGGCGTTCGCCGCGGAGATCATCCGCGGCGGCATCATCGCGGTCGACGGCGGGCAGCGCGAGGCCGCCGCCGCGCTGGGCGTGCCGCGCTGGCGCCAGGCCTGGCGGATCGTGCTGCCGCAGGCCATGCGCGGCATCCTGCCGGCCGCCGCCAACGAGGTGATCTCGCTGTTCAAGGGCACCTCGGTGGTCTACGTGATGGCCATCGGCGAGCTCTTCTACCAGGTGCAGGTCGTCTACGGCCGCACCGGCCGGGTGGTGCCGCTGCTGATGGTGGCCACCGTCTGGTACGTGCTGCTGACCACGGTGCTGTCGCTCGGCCAGTACTACGTCGAGCGCTACTTCGCCCGGGGCGCCGAACGCACCCCGCCGCCCACCCCGCTGCAGCGGGCCCGGGCCTTCGTCCAGGGCCTGCGGGCCGACCGCACCCCCGTCGAGACCGCTACCGGAGGACGCTCGTGACCACCCCCGTCGTGGAACCCATGGTGCAGGTCAGGGGCCTGCACAAGAGCTTCGGCCCGCTCGCCGTGCTGCGCGGCGTCGACCTCGACGTGCCGGCCGGATCGGTGACGGTGGTGCTCGGCCCCTCCGGCTCCGGCAAGTCGACGCTGCTGCGCTCGATCAACCACCTGGAGAAGCTGGACCGCGGCTTCGTCGCGATCGACGGCGAGCTGATCGGCTACCGCCGCTCCGGCGACCGGCTGCACGAGCTCAGGGAGCGCGACGTCCTGCGCCAGCGCACCAACATCGGCTTCGTGTTCCAGAACTTCAACCTGTTCCCGCACCTCACGGTGGTGGAGAACATCATCGAGGCCCCGGTCAGCGCGCTGCGCCGGCCCAAGGCCGAGGCCCGGGCGGCCGCGCTGGCGCTGCTGGAACGGGTCGGTCTCGCCGACAAGGCGGACGCCTACCCGCGCCAGCTCTCCGGCGGCCAGCAGCAACGGGTGGCGATCGCCCGGGCGCTGGCGCTGGAGCCGAAGGTGCTGCTCTTCGACGAGCCGACCTCGGCGCTCGACCCGGAGCTGGTGGGCGAGGTGCTGGACGTCATCAAGGACCTCGCCCGGGCCGGCACCACCATGATCGTGGTGACCCATGAGATCGGCTTCGCCCGCGAGGTCGCCGACACCGTGGTCTTCATGGACGGCGGGGTGGTGGTCGAGCAGGGCCCGCCGAAGGCCGTCCTGGACGATCCGCAGCACGAGCGCACCCGCGCCTTCCTCGCCAAGGTCCTCTGACCCCCCTCGCCGATCCCCTTCGCCGACCTCCCCTCGCCGACCCCCTCCCGCTCCCCGACCCTCTTCCAGCCATCAGGAGTTCCGCCATGTCCCTATCCCGTCGCGCCCTCGTGACCGCCGCCGCCGCGCTCGCCGCCACCCTCACCCTCGCCGCCTGCGGCAGCTCCACGGACGCCGCCGCGGAGCTCGCCCCCGCGAAGGGCAGTACCGCGCCCAACGGCACCACGGTGAACCTGACGCCGAATCAGAACCGCATCACGACGGCGAAGGTGGACGCCATCGCGGCGCTGGTTCCGGAGGAGGTCAGAAAGAGAGGGACGCTGACGGTCGCCAACTCGCTTGGTACCACGCCGCCGCTGGACTTCTACGCGAACGACGACAAGACCATCATCGGGGTCGAGCCCGACCTCGCCTCGCTGGTCGGTGACGTCCTCGGCCTGAAGGTCGAGTTCAACCCGGTCTCCTGGGAGAACGTCTTCGTGGGCCTGGACAGCGGCAAGTTCGACGTCGGCATGACCAACATCACCGTCACCGAGGCCCGCAAGGAGAAGTACGACTTCGCCACCTACCGGCTGGACATCCTCGGCTTCGAGGCGAAGAAGGGCACCGGCTGGAAGGTCGCCGGCCCCAAGGACGTGGCCGGCAAGACGATCGCCGTCTCCTCCGGCACCAACCAGGAGAAGCTGCTGATCTCCTGGAACGAGGAGAACGTGAAGAACGGCCTCAAGCCGGCCGACATCAAGTACTTCCAGAGCTCCTCCGACTACTACCTGGCGCTCTCCTCCGGCCGGATCGACGCCTACGTCGGCCCCAACCCGAGCTCGGCCTTCCACGCCGTGCAGACCGGTGAGACCGAGGTGGTCGGCACCTACTCCGGCGGTGGCGCGGACGTCCTGGGGAAGATCGCGGCGACCACCAAGAAGGACAACGGGCTGGTCCAGGCACTGAACGGGGCGATCAACGAGATCATCAAGAACGGCACCTACGGCCAGGCGCTGAAGCGCTGGGGTCTCGACGGCGAGGCCGTCCAGACCTCCGAGATCAACCCGCCCGGCCTGCCCAAGCCCAAGCCGTAGCCCGTTCACCCCCATGTCCTCCGCCGACGCTATGGTGGCCCCGGTCACGGTGGACGCTGTTCGTATCCGGTGCACCCGGGGGTTGGGGGAGACATGAGGGCTGGGGAGGTTCTGGACGGCCGCTACCGGCTGGACCGGACGCTCGGCCGGGGCGGCTTCGGGGTGGTCTGGGCGGCCCACGACAACAACATCGGGCGGGCGGTCGCGGTCAAGGTCCTCTCCGAGGAGAAGGCGAGCGACGAGGAGGCGGTCGCGCGGTTCGTCCGCGAGGCCAAGACCGCCGGCAGCCTGTCCAATCCGCACATCGTCACGTTGCACGACTACGGCCGGGTCCAGCAGGGCGCCTGGTCCACCCACTACCTGGTGATGGAGCTGGTCCGCGGCCGCCCGCTGTCCGCGGTGCTCAAGGAGGGCACGCCCGACCCGGCGCTCGCGCTGAAGTGGGCCCGGCAGGTCTGCAAGGCGCTGGACGCCGCCCACCGTTCGGGCGTGGTGCACCGGGACATCAAGCCGGAGAACATCATGATCGCCGAGAGCGGTGAGGCCAAGGTGCTGGACTTCGGCATCGCCCGGCTGCTCACCCAGTCGGGCACCGGGCTCACGTCGACCGGTGTGGTCATCGGCACCCCGCCGTACCTGGCTCCCGAGTGCTGGGCCGGCGGCGCCATCGACGGCCGGGCCGACCTCTACGCGCTCGGCGTGGTGCTCTTCCAACTCTGCACCGGACAGCGCCCGTTCAACGCCGGATCGCCGGTCACCATGATGTACCAGCACCTCAACGACCCGCCGCCGCCGGTGCGCACCCCCTACCCGGCGCTCGCCGCCCTGATCGGCCGACTGCTCGCCAAGGACCCGGCCGACCGGCCCGCCGACGCCGCCGAGGTGCGCCGCCGGCTGCGCGAGATCCCGGTCGGGCAGAGCACCCCGGTCGGGCAGAGCACCCCGGTCGCCCCGGCCCCGCCGGCCGAGCCGCCCGAGGCGCTGCGGCAGCGGGCCGACCGGGCCTGGGAGTACGGCGTGGAGGGCCGGCCCGAGGAGGCCGTCCGGATGCTGACCGAGCTGATCCCGCGGTTCGCCCGCAGCTTCGGCCCGGCCGACCTCCGCACCCTGCGCACCTGTCACGACCTCGCCCTCTGGCTGGCCCGCGCCGGCAGCCCGGGCGCCGCCGCCGCGCTGCTGCGCGAGCTGGCCCCGGCCCTGTCCGGCGAGCCGAGGGCGCACGCCGACGTCCTGCGCGACCTCGACCGCTGGGAGCGGGAGCGCGACGAGGCCGGCCCCGGCCCGGCCCGGGCGCAACCCCTGGACCAGCTCCTCGGCGGCCCCGCGCACAGCGACTGACGCCCCGGGCGGCGGCAGCCGACGACCGACCGGCGCCGGGCCGCCGCCCCGCGCGTTCACCCCGGGCGGAGGCCCGTCCGCCCACGGTGGAGCCCTGTGGTCGAGCCCCGCGGTGGAGCCCCGTGCCGCCCGGCCGTCGCCCGGGCCGGGGGCTGTCAACCGTACGGGCACCTGATTCGGTGCTGCTCCGGGTTGTGGGGATTGATAGGAATTCGCCGAGCTGGACTGTCTGGTTCGCAGGCGGCAGCCGTTGATATACCTCGCAACAAGAGTTCGGTGCGGTGTGTGTGGCCGTACCGGCGAGCTGAGACGAAAGTGGTGGTGACGCTCAGATGAAGCTCCTCCGTGTCGGACCACCGGGCGCCGAGCGTCCGATCGCGCTGGGCCACGACGGCACCGCGTACGACCTCTCCGGGCACGCCCGGGACATCGACGGCGCCTTCCTGGCCGGGCTCGACCCGGCCGCGCTGGCCCGCGACGCGGCCGCCGGCCTGCTGCCGGTGGCCGACCTCGCCGGGCAGCGGGTCGGCGCTCCGGTCACCAGGCCGGGCAAGGTGGTCGGGATCGGGCTCAACTACCGGGACCACGCCGCCGAGGCCGGCGCGGCGATCCCGGACGAGCCGGTGATCTTCCTCAAGCCGAGCAACACCGTGGTCGGCCCGTACGACGAGGTACTGGTGCCCCGGGGCGGCGAGAAGACCGACTACGAGGCCGAACTGGCGATCGTGATCGGCCGCACCGCCCGGTACCTGGCCGGCCACCGGGAGGCGGCGGAGGCGATCGCGGGCTACACGATCGCCAACGACGTCACCGAGCGGGCCTTCCAGCTGGAGCGCGGCGGCCAGTGGGACAAGGGCAAGTCGGCGGAGACCTTCACGCCGCTCGGCCCCTGGCTGGTCACCGCGGACGAGGTCGCCGACCCGCAGCGGCTGCGGCTGCGCCTCTGGGTCAACGGCGGGCTGCGGCAGGACGGCTCCACCGCCGAGATGATCTTCCCGGTGCTGGAGATCGTCCGGTACGTCAGCCAGTTCATGGTGCTGGAGCCGGGGGACGTGATCGTCACCGGCACTCCGGCCGGCGTCACCCTGGGCCACCCGGGCACCCCGTTCCTGACCGCCGGGGACGTCGTGGAGATCGAGATCGACGGGCTGGGCCGCCAGCGTCAGGTGCTCGGCAAGGCCTGACGTCCGGGCGGCCCGACCCCGACCCCGGGCACGGGGGTCGCGGGTCGGGCCGCGAGAGCGAGCCGGACCCGCCCGCGAAGAACCGCCGCGCCCCGCGCCTCAGCCGCCGAGCGCGGCCCGCAGCCGGGCGGTCCGTGGTGCGTCCGGGCCCTCCAGCGCCAGCAGCGCGGTCAGCACCTGCGCCGTCTGCGGATCGTGCAGCGCCGTCGCCGCGGCCATCGCCACGAACTGGTCCACCAGCCACTCCCGCAGCTCGTCCACCGGCAGCGCGCGGCCCTCGTCCAGCCAGGTCAGCGAGGTGCCCTCGACCACCGCGATCCACGAGCGCACCAGCAGCGTCAGCCGCGGCCCGGCCTCCCGGACCCCGAGGTGGCGCAGGGTCCGCTTGAGCGCCGCCCGCCGGACGTCGTCCACCATCGCCGAGGTGCGCTGCGTCTCCACCACCGAGCCGCCGCGCAGCAGGGCCGAGTATCCGGCGTCGTGCTCGGCCACGAAGGCGAAGTAGCTCTCCAGCACGGCGGCCAGCTGCTCGGTCGGGCTCCCGGTCAGCGGCACCGTGAACCGGCTGGTCAGCTCCTCCGCGGCGGTGCGCAGCGCGGCCTCGTACAACTGCTGCTTGCCGCCCGCGAAGTAGCGGTACACCAGCGGCCGGGAGGCCCCGGCGGCCTCCGCCACGTCGTCCAGGCTCACCTCGTCCGGCGGCCGCGAGGCGAACAGCTCCAGGGCGACCGCGATCAGCTGGTCCCGTCGCTGCTGCACCGTCAGCCGCCGGTACCCGCTGCGCCGCGGCCGGGCCTCGGAGGATGGTGGGACGGGCGCTGAGCTGGCTTCCATGGCGGTCAGCGTAATGGTCGCCGGTCCGATCGGATCCTTGCCTGCACCGATCATTCCGAACGGATGTTTGCCGCCCGGGCGCCCCGGCCGCCCCAGCCACCCGGCCGCCCCGGCCCCCGCCGCCCCGACCTGCCCCGGCCCGCTCGTGACCCGCCGCCGCTCCGCGACCGCCCGCCCCGGCGGGTCGGCCCGCCGCACGGCGGGCCGGGCGCCGACCATGGGGACGGATCGTCGCCGTCGCTTCGAGGAGGGCCGCCGGATGGCGCGGGCAGTGCAGTGGACGGCGGCCGTGCGCCGGGTGCCGGGCGCGGTCCTCCGGTGGGTCCGGTCGGCGCCCGGGACGTACCTGTGGCTGCTGCTCCTGGCGGCCACGGGCTTCGTGGTGGCGCGGATGGACCCGGCGCGGCTGGACTGGTTCCTGGCCGCCCGCTCGACCAACCTGGAGAACCTCCGCTCGGACCCGGTGCACGTCCTGGTGGCCAGCGCGCTCTGGACGGAGCAGTCGAGCTTCCTCCTCTACTTCGTGCTGTTCACCCTCTTCCACGCCAACGCGGAGCGCTGGCTGGGCACGCCGCGCTGGTTCACGGTGGCCGCCACCGCCCACGTGCTGGCCACCCTCGTCAGCGAGGGGGTGGTCGCCCGGGGCATCATGCGCGGCCGGCTGGGGGAGAGCCTGGCCGGCACGGTGGACGTCGGCGTCTCGTACGCGCTGGCCGGTGTGGTCGCCGTGCTGACGTACCGCTTCGCCGGCCGCTGGCGGCTGCTGTATGGGCTCGGCGTGCTGGTCTTCTACCTGGTGCCGCTGGTCGGTTCGCACACCTTCACGGACCTCGGACACTTCTGCGCGGTGCTGATCGGCCTCTGCTTCTTCCGGTTCGCCCGCGGCCGGTCCAGGTGGGACCCGGGACTGCTGCTCCGGCGCAGGCGGGAGCGCCGGGCGGAGGTCTGAAATGGCCGGTCCATGCCACAGGGTAGGGGCTTGCAATCGGCCCGGGCCGCGAAATGATGTCCGGATGGTTGAAGAACTGATCAGCTCCGACGGCACCACCCCGCGCCGTATTGCCGACGACTACGTGCAGGCCCTGGCCGAGCTCGACCCGCTGACCGCGGTGTACCTCGGGCTCAACCTCGACGACGACCGACTCCCCGACCTCTCCCCGGCCGGTGACGAGGCGCTCGCCGAACTCGGCCGCCGCACGCTCGCCCGGCTCGCGGACGCGGAGCGGGCCGGAGCTGCCGAGGACGAGGCCGAGCGCCGCTGCGCCCGGCTGCTGCGCGAGCGGCTCACCGCCTCGCTCGCCGTCCACGACGCGGGGGAGGGCTTCCGCGCGGTTCGCAACCTGGCCTCACCGGTCCACAACGTGCGGGACGTCTTCACCCTGATGCCCGCCGACACCGAGCAGCAGTGGGCGGTTATCGGGCGCCGGCTGGCCCGGGTGCCCCTCACGCTGGAGCAGTACCGGGCCACCCTCGCCGCGGGCATCGAGCGCGGTCTGCTCTCCGGCCCCCGTCAGGTGAGCACCGTGGTCGAGCAGCTCGGTGACTGGCTGGAGGGGGACGAGGCCGGCTGGTTCGGCGTCTTCGTCCGGCAGGCGCCCGAGGGGCTGCGCGCCGAGCTGGCCGGGCCCGCCGCCGCCGCTGCCGCCGCGGTGGCAGCGCTGCGCGACTGGCTGCGCGACGTCTACGGCCCGGCCGCCGCCGGCACCTCCGACACCATCGGGCGCGAGCGCTACGGCCGGTGGGTGCGCTACTGGACCGGCGCCGACCTCGACCTGGACGAGGCGTACGGCTGGGCCTGGCAGGAGTTCCACGGCCTGCTCGCCCAGATGGAGGCGGAGGCCGAGAAGGTGCTCCCCGGCTCCACCCCGATGGAGGCGATGCGGTGGCTGGAGAGCGACGGCCCCGCCGTCCAGGGCGCCGAAGCGACGCGTGAGTACCTCCAGGGGCTGATGGACGGGGCGATCCGCGACCTCCAGGGCACCCACTTCGACTTGGCCGAGCCGGTCACCCGGGTCGAGTCGATGATCGCCCCGGCGGGCAGCGCGGCCGCGCCGTACTACACCTCGCCGTCGCTGGACTTCACCCGCCCGGGGCGGACCTGGCTGCCGACCATCGGCCGGGAGCGCTTCCCGGTCTGGGACCTCGTCTCCACCTGGTACCACGAGGGCGTTCCCGGCCACCACCTGCAGCTCGCGCAGTGGAACTACGTCGCCGACCGGCTCTCCACCTACCAGGTCAGCATCGGCGGGGTGAGCGCCAACATGGAGGGCTGGGCGCTGTACGCCGAGCGCCTGATGGACGAGCTGGGCTACCTCACCGACCCGGGCCACCGGCTCGGCTACCTCAACGCCCAGATGATGCGCGCGCTGCGGGTGATCGTCGACATCGGCATGCACGTCGGGCTGGACTTCCCCGCGGACTCCCCGTTCCGCCCGGGCGAGGCGGTCCTGCCGGACGCCGCCCGGGAGTTCTTCGGCCGGTACTGCGGGCTGGCGCCGGAGGTCCTGGACAGCGAGCTGGTCCGCTACCTCGGCATGCCCGGCCAGGCGATCGGCTACAAGCTCGGCGAGCGGGCCTGGCAGCGCGGCCGGGCGGCGGCCCGGGCGGCGCACGAGGCGCGCGGCGAGGAGTTCGACCTCAAGGCCTGGCACATGGCGGCGCTCTCGCAGGGCTCGCTGGGGCTGGACGACCTGGTGGCGGAGCTGGCCGCGCTGTAGTGCGGTGCCGGCGACGGCGGGTGCCCCGGCCCGGGCGGCCGACGGCACTGCCCCCGGGTGCAGGGGCACCCGGGGGCTCTTCGCCGCCTCCGGCCGGGGCGGGTCTGGTCCCGCGGTCCCGGGCCAGTGGTCAATTAGTCCTATTCGTCCGATTTGGTGAGCTTTTTCCTTGCCACTCGCCGCGCGGAGCGTTTGGCTGGAAGGCGACTGCGTGACCTCTCCGAACCCCTGCGGAAGGCTCCCCCAGTGTCTGCTCACCCTGCCACCGGTCATAAGGCGGCGGACAGTCGTCGCTGGTGGGCATTGGCGGTCATCGCCATCGCCCAGCTGATGATCGTCCTCGACATCACCATCGTGAACATCGCCCTGCCCTCGGCCCAGAAGGACCTCGGGATATCCGACGCCAACCGGCAGTGGGTGATCACCGCCTACACGCTGGCCTTCGGTGGCCTGCTGCTCCTCGGCGGCCGGCTCGGCGACCTCTTCGGCCGCAAACGCGTCTTCATCATCGGCCTGCTCGGCTTCGCCCTCGCCTCCGCGATCGGCGGCGCCGCGTCCGGATCGGCGATGCTGTTCGCGGCCCGCGCCCTCCAGGGCGCCTTCGGCGCGCTCCTCGCGCCGTCCGCCCTGGGCCTGCTCTCCACCACCTTCAGCGATCCACGGGAACGCAGTACGGCGTTCGGCATCTTCGGTGCCATCGCCGGCGGCGGCGCCGCGATCGGCCTGCTCCTGGGCGGCCTGCTGACCGAGTACCTGAACTGGCGCTGGTGCCTGTTCGTGAACACCCCGATCGCCATCGCGACGGCCTTCGCCGCCTTCTCGATCCTCACCTCGGACCACGTCGCCAAGGGCCGCCGGGTCAAACTCGACCTGCCCGGCGCGTTCCTGGGCTGCGGCGGCCTGCTCGCCATCGTCTTCGGCACGTCCGAGGCGGTCAGCCGGGGCTGGGTGGACTGGCTGGTGCTGGGCTCGCTGGTGCTCGGCGCGCTCCTGCTGGTGGCCTTCGTGCTGGTGGAGCGGCGCACCGAACACGCGCTGCTGCCGCTGCACATCGTGGGCGAGCGCAACCGCGGCGGCGCCGCGCTCTCGATCGGCCTGGCGATGGTCGGGATGTTCGGCCTGTTCCTGTTCCTCACCTACTACCTCCAGGTGATCAAGCACTTCTCGCCGGTGATGTCCGGCGTCTCCTTCCTGCCGATGACGGCCGCCATCGTGATCAGTTCGACCGGGTTCGCGGCCCGGCTGATGACCAGGGTGCCCTCGCGCAACCTGATCGGGCCCGGGCTGCTGCTGGCCGCGGCCGCGATGGCCTGGCTGACCCAGATGAAGGTGGACAGTCCGTGGGCCGGCATGGTGCTCCCCGCCGAGCTGCTGCTCGGCTTCGGGATGGGCCTGGTGTTCATGCCGGCGATGAGCCTGGCCACCCTGGGCGTCGCCCCGAACGAGGCCGGCGCCGCGTCGGCCACCATCAACTCGGCCCAGCAGGTGGGCGGTTCCGTCGGTACGGCGCTGCTGAACACGATCGCGGCCAGTGCCACCGCGACGTACCTGGCCACCCGGATCGCAGGAAATCCCCAGGTCCAGGCCCAGGGCGCGGTGCACGGGTACGTGATCGCGACCTGGGTGGCGATGGGCATCCTGCTGGCGGCGGCGCTGATCGCCTTCCTGATGATCAACCACCGCCCGGCACCCGGCGAGGCCACCGGGGAGACCGTGTCCGGGGCGGGCGCGCAGGCCGGCGCGACGGCCACCGCGGGGGCGGCGGCGCCGAGCCACCGGCAGCGCGCCCGATGAGCCGCGGCCCCGGTACCCGCGTCGACTGAAACATGCCCCGAGGTCCCGCAGTCGACCTCCGGCGCCTCCCCGCTCCCGGCCACCCCGGGAGCGGGGAGGCGCCGCCGTGCCGGGGGCGCCGGACCCGGGGTGACGCCTCGGGACCGACCGGCCCCGGGCCGCCGAGCGGAGGATTTCTCATCCGGTTCCCAGCCGGACATCACAGCCCTCCCAGCTCCCTGGGCCATAGTCGGACGGTACTCGCACCGACATCCAGGTCAGGAGGACCAGGCATGGGCCAGCACCGTCGCCTTCAGCCCCGACGCCGGCTTCTGGCCCCCACCCTCCTCACCCTGCTCTCGGTGCTCACCGTGGCGGCCGTCGTCACGGGCGCGCACGGCGTGACCTCGGAGGTGACGGCGGCGGGCAGCCCGACGGTGACCGCCCCGGCGGCCGCCACGTCGTCCCCCTCGCCCGCGCCCTCGTCCTCTGCCTCGGCGCCGGACGCGGCGGCGCACGCGGCGGCCCCGGCCACCACCGGGGCGCCCACGGACGGGGCCGGCGGCGAGGCCACCACCGACCAGGCCGCCGCCGAGGCGCCCACCGGCCCGGCCACCGCCGCCGTCGCCGTCCCGGGCCCGCTCGGCACCACCGCGGTGGCCCCGGCCACGCCCGAATCCGCCACCGTGGGAGCCCTGTTCAGCGGCAAGGTCACGGCGGGCGAGCACTTCTGCACCGCCAGCGTGCTGCACAGCACCACCAAGAACCTGCTGATCACCGCCGCCCACTGCCTCGACAGCGCCGCCGGCGTCACCTTCGTCCCCGGCTACCGCGACGGCGCCGCCCCCTACGGCACCTGGCGGGTCACCGCGATCCACACCACCACCGGCTGGTCGCGGGACGGCGACCAGGACGAGGACTTCGCCGTCCTGGAGACCGCGTCCGACGGCGGCCGCCGGATCGAGGACGTGGTCGGCGCCAACCAGCTCGGCACCGACGAGCCCTTCGGCGTCACCGTCCGCCTCTACGGGTACCCGAGCGGCACCGAGGCGCCGCTCCTGTGCGGCAACACCACCGGCCGCCAGGGCCCCTACCAGCGCGTCGTCGACTGCCCCGGCTACCCCGGCGGCACCAGCGGCGGCCCGTGGATCAGCACCACCACCGGCCATGTGGTCGGCGTCATCGGCGGCTACCAGGAGGGCGGCGACAGCCCCGACACCTCCTACAGCGCCGCCTTCGACCACACCGTGGCGGCCCTCTACGAGGAGGCGGTGGACGCGGCCTCCTGAGCCCGGCCCGGACAGCGGTTCGAACAGCGTTCTTCACATGAAACACTCTCCGTCGACGAAACCGACACACCCGGAGAGCCCCAACCGTGACCACCTCCCGCACCACCGCCCTGACGATCGCGGCGACGGCCCTGGCCCTCGCCACCGTGGCGGGGTGCAACGACGACACCGGGTCGGCCGCCCAGCCGGCCCCGACCTCCGCCGCGGCCTCCGCTTCCCCGACGGCCTCCCCGACGGCCACCGCCTTCTCGCCGGCCACCACCGCCCCGGCGCCCGCGAATTCGGCCGCCACCGCGTCCGCGAGCCCGGCCGCCGAGGGTGCCTTCGACCCCGAGCAGGCCCTGGCCGCGGCCGACAAGTCGCCCTACGCGGTCTCGGTGGTCATGATCACCGAGAGTGGCGGGGTGGCGCTGTCGACCATGAAGGGCCGCAGCAACCTCAACGGCGTCTGGACCGGCCGGATGGAGATGCGCACCACCGCGCCCGGTGTCGCCGAGCCGATCCTCTGGATCGAGAGCCTGACGACGGCCGACGCCAGCTACCTGCGCGACCTGTCCACGCCGGGTGACGAGTGGGCCAAGATGCCGCGCTCCACCGACAACGCGGTCGTCGACTACACCGACTACGCCAAGCTGCTGCTGGCCGCCGGCCCCGGTGCGCGCAAGGGCATGGAGACGCGTGACGGTGTCGCCGTCTACCACCTCACCGGCCACATCAGCACCGAACAGCTGAGCACCGTCGACCCGCGGACGTACAAGTCGCTGAAGGCGAAGGGCACCACCGGCTTCGACTTCGACCAGTGGATCGACCGCGCGGGCCGCACCCGCTACGCCGAGCAGCAGGTCGAGATGAAGGGCGTGAAGGCGGTCAACAAGGTCACCTTCTCCGACTTCGGCCCGGCCGAGACCTTCGCCGCCCCGGTGGCCGGCTGACCGCGAGCCGCCCGGAGCGCCGGGGCCGCCGTCCTTCCCGGGCGGCGGCCCCGGTCATGCCGCCCGCCCCGCCGCCGACATGACGAAGGCCCAGATCCGTGGATGAACTCCACTGATCTGGGCCTCTGTTGCACTTCTCGCGAAGTGCCCCCGGCAGGATTCGAACCTGCGCACCCGCCTCCGGAGGGCGGTGCTCTATCCCCTGAGCTACGGGGGCCTGCTTGGTGCTGTCGTCGCGTTCGCTTCGACGTGGAGAACATTACCAGGCCCGGGGCGTGGTCCGTGCACGGGTTTCCACCACCGGCCCGGCGGCGGGGAGCGGAGCTCGGCCGGAGGGGGAGCGGAAGTCCGGAAAGGCCGGACGGGGCGGCGGGCGCGCCGATACCCTCGGTGAGGTGTCGGGAGTGTCCGGGCGGGTCCTCGTGGTGGACGACAGCGAGGTGATCCGTCAGCTGATCAGGGTCAACCTGGAGCTGGAAGGCTTCGAGGTGGTGACCGCCGCCGACGGCGCCGAGTGCCTGGAGGTGGTCCGCCGGGTGCGGCCGGACGTGGTGACGCTGGACGTCGTGATGCCGCGGCTGGACGGCCTGCGGACGGCGGCCCGGCTGCGGGCGGCGCCGGTGACCAGCGGGCTGCCGATCGCGATCGTCAGCGCCTGCACGCCGGCCGACCTCGACCTCGGGGAGGCGGTCGGGGTGGACGGCTACCTGGGCAAGCCCTTCGACCCCGCCGATCTGGTGGCGCTGGTGTGGCGGCTGATGGCGCGGGCGGCGAGGCCGGACGGGTTTCGCCCTGAGCGAACAGAGCGCACGGATCGCGGCTGAGCACGGCGCGCGGGCGTCTCAACCGGCAAACCGGGTGGCGAGCGGGTACCCCGTCTCGCCTACGCTTGGCGTCGTGACCCCCGCAGAGCTTTCCCAGGCAGTCCAGGCCGCAGTGAGCGCCGCCGTCGAGGCGGGCGAGCTGGCCGTCGCCGTGCCCGAGCACGTGACGGTCGAGCGACCCAAGAACAGGGACCACGGCGACTACGCGACGAACGTGGCCCTCCAGCTCGCGAAGTCGGCCGGTCGGCCGCCGCGAGCCGTGGCCGACCTGGTGGCCGCCCGCCTGCGTGAACTGCCCGGGGTCGCCAAGGTCGACATCGCCGGGCCGGGCTTCCTGAACATCACGCTCGACGCCGCCACCCAGGGCGCGCTGGCGCGGAGCATCGTCGAGGCGGGCGAGTCCTACGGCCGCAACGAGGCGCTCAAGGGCCTGAAGATCAACCTGGAGTTCGTCTCCGCCAACCCGACCGGCCCGATCCACATCGGCGGCGTCCGCTGGGCCGCCGTCGGCGACTCGCTCGCCCGGGTGCTGCGGGCCACCGGCGCCGACGTCACCACCGAGTACTACCTGAACGACGCCGGCGTGCAGATCTCCAAGTTCGCCGGCTCGCTGAAGGCCGCCGCCAACGGGCAGCCCGTGCCGGCCGACGGCTACGTCGGCGAGTACATCGTCGACATCGCCAAGGCGATCGTGGACGGCGTCCCCGGCGTGCTCGACCTGCCCGAGGGCGAGCAGTTGGAGGTGTTCCGCACCGAGGGCCTCAAGCTCATGGTCGCCGAGATCCAGCGCTCGATGGAGGAGTTCGGCACCCACTTCGACGTCTGGTTCTCGGAGAAGTCGCTGCACGACTCCGGCGCCGTCGAGAAGGCCATCGAGCGGCTGCGCGAGCAGGGCCACGTCTTCGACCGGGACGGCGCGATCTGGCTGCGCACCACCGACTTCGGCGACGACAAGGACCGCGTCCTGGTCAAGGCCGACGGCGAGACCACCTACTTCGCCGCCGACGCCGCCTACTACCTCTCCAAGCGCGACCGCGGCTCCGAGGTCTCCGTCTACATGCTGGGCGCGGACCACCACGGCTACGTCAACCGCCTCAAGGCCATCTCGGCCTGCGCGGGCGACGACATGGACCGCAACATCGAGGTCAAGATCGGCCAGTTCGTGAAGATGCTTCGCGACGGCGAAGAGGTCCGCATGTCCAAGCGGGCCGGAAACATCATCACCATCGACGACGTGGTCGACTGGATCGGCGTGGACGCCGCCCGGTACACCCTGGCGCGCTCCTCCACCGACTCCACGATCACGCTCGACATCAACGTGCTGACCAGCCAGACCAACGAGAACCCGGTCTACTACGTCCAGTACGCGCACACCCGGATGTGCGGCGTCGCCCGCAAGGCCGCGGAGCTCGGCGTCGACAAGGGCCCGGCCGGGGACTTCAAACCCGAGCTGCTCGCCACCCAGTGGGAGAACGACGTCCTCGGCGCCCTCGGTGAGTTCCCGCGGATCCTGGCCACGGCCGGCGAGCTGCGCGAGCCGCACCGGGTCGCGCGCTACCTGGAGGACCTCGCGGGCAAGTACCACCGCCTGTACGAGAACTGCATGTTCCTGCCCAAGGGTGACGAAGAGCTCAACGACACGCACCGGGCCCGGCTGTGGCTGGTCGAGGCCACCCGCACGGTCATGGCCAACGGCCTCACGCTCCTGGGCGTGACGGCGCCCGAGCGGATGTAGGACCACCCCCAAGCGCACAGCGGGGGCGGCGGACGGTCAACGAGGACCGTCGCCGCCCCTCGCCATAAGCCAAGGAAGTAAGCAGAGATGAGCCGCTCCGCACACCCCGCAGGCCCCCGGCACGGCGACGTGCTGACCGAGGGCCACTACCAGGCGCCGCCGAGCGACCTGAACGCGCTCGACCCCAAGGTCTGGTCGAAGACCGTCGCCCGCGGTGCGGACGGCGTGGTCACCGTCGGCGGCCTCGACGTCAAGCGGCTCGCCGCCGAGTTCGGCACCCCGGCCTACGTCATGGACGAGGACGACTTCCGGGCCCGGGCCCGCGCCTGGCGCGAGGCCTTCGGCACCGGCGCGGACGTCTACTACGCGGGCAAGGCCTTCCTCTCCAAGGCGGTCGTGCGCTGGCTCCACGAGGAGGGCCTCAACCTCGACGTGTGCAGCGTCGGCGAACTGGCCGTGGCGCTGGCCGCCGGGATGCCGCCGGAGCGGATCGCGCTGCACGGCAACAACAAGTCGGTGGACGAGCTCGAACACGCGGTGAAGACCGGCGTCGGCCACATCGTGCTCGACTCCTACGAGGAGATCGAGCGGCTGGCCGCGATCGCCGGCCGGCAGGGCGTGCGCCAGCCGGTGCTGATCCGGGTCACGGTCGGCGTCGAGGCGCACACCCACGAGTTCATCGCCACCGCCCACGAGGACCAGAAGTTCGGGCTCTCGCTGAACGGGGGCGCGGCGGCCGAGGCGGTCCGCCGGGTGCTCGGCCACCCCGGCCTGGAGCTGCGCGGCATCCACTCGCACATCGGCTCGCAGATCTTCGACACGGCCGGCTTCGAGGTCGCCGCCCGCCGGGTGGTCGGCCTGCTCGCCGAGATCCGCGACGAACACGGCGTCGAGCTGCCCGAGATCGACCTCGGCGGCGGCCTCGGCATCGCGTACACCAGCGAGGACGACCCGCGCGAGCCGGCCGAGATCGCCGCCGCGCTGGCCGACATCGTCCGCCGCGAGTGCGCCGCCGCGAACCTGAGCGCCCCCCGGCTCTCCGTCGAGCCCGGCCGCGCGATCGTCGGCCCGACCGCCTTCACGCTGTACGAGGTCGGCACGATCAAGCCGCTGGAGGGTCTGCGCACCTACGTCAGCGTGGACGGCGGCATGTCGGACAACATCCGCACGGCGCTCTACGACGCCGAGTACTCGGTGGCCCTGGTGTCGCGCGCCAGCGCCGCCGAGCCGATGTTGGTCCGGGTGGTCGGCAAGCACTGCGAGTCCGGCGACATCGTCGTCCGGGACGCCTTCCTGCCGGCCGACCTGGCCCCGGGCGACCTGATCGCGGTGCCCGCCACCGGTGCCTACTGCCGCTCGATGGCGAGCAACTACAACCACGCCCTGAAGCCCCCCGTGCTGGCCGTCAAGGACGGTGCGGCCCGGGTGATCGTCCGGCGCGAGACGGAGGAGGATCTCCTGCGTCTCGATATCGGATGACGAAATTCTTGTCTCAGATCATGGAACGACCGTAGATCCGTACGGAAAGTCCCGGAGACTGGTACAGACCGAAGATCCGGCGGATCCCCGAAATACCGCCGGAAACCGAAGCACGAAGAATGCAGAGCGGAGTCGGATGATGCGTACGCGGCCGCTGAAGGTGGCGTTGCTGGGCTGTGGTGTGGTGGGCTCCGAGGTGGCGCGCATCATGACGACGGACGCCGCCGACCTCGCCGCGCGCATCGGCGCGCCGGTCGAGCTCGCCGGCATCGCGGTCCGCCGGGCCGGGCGGGTGCGCCCGGGCGTGCCGGAGCACCTGATCACGACGGATGCCGAGGCCCTGGTCAACCGGGGCGACATCGATGTGGTGATCGAGGTGGTGGGTGGCATCGAGCCCTCCAAACACCTCCTCCTGTCGGCGTTCCGCAACGGCGCCTCGGTGGTCAGCGCCAACAAGGCGCTGCTCGCCAAGGACGGCACCGAGCTGCACGCCGCGGCCGCCGAGGCCGGGGTGGACCTGTACTACGAGGCCGCGGTGGCCGGCGCGATCCCGCTGATCCGCCCGCTGCGCGAGTCCCTGGCCGGGGACAAGGTCAACCGGGTGCTCGGGATCGTCAACGGCACCACCAACTTCATCCTCGACAAGATGGACAGCACCGGCGCCGGCTACTCGGAGGCGCTGGAGGAGGCCACCGCGCTCGGTTACGCGGAGGCGGACCCGACGGCCGACGTGGAGGGCTTCGACGCGGCCGCCAAGGCCGCGATCCTGGCCGGCATCGCGTTCCACACCAAGGTCACCGCGGCGGACGTCTACCGCGAGGGCCTGACCGAGGTGACCGCCGCCGACATCGCCTCCGCCAAGCAGATGGGCTGCGTCGTCAAGCTGCTGGCGATCTGCGAGCGGGCGGCCGACGGCGCGTCCGTCACCGCGCGGGTCCACCCCGCGATGATCCCGCTCACGCACCCGCTGGCCTCGGTCCGCGAGGCGTACAACGCGGTGTTCGTGGAGGCCGAGGCGGCCGGCCGGCTGATGTTCTACGGCCCGGGCGCGGGCGGCGCGCCGACCGCCTCGGCGGTCCTCGGCGACCTCGTCGCGGTCTGCCGCAACAAGCTCGCCGGCGCCACCGGCCCCGGCGACTCGGTGTACACCCGGCTGCCGGCCAAGCCGATGGACGAGGTCGTCACCCGGTACCACGTCAGCCTCGATGTGGACGACCGCGCGGGCGTGCTCGCCCAGGTGGCGTCCGTCTTCGCCGAGCACGGGGTCTCCATCGACACCGTGCGCCAGCAGGGCCGCGACGGCGACGCCTCGCTCGTCGTCGTCACCCACCGTGCCACCGACGCCGCCCTGTCGGCGACGGTCGACAAGCTCCGCGCGCTGTACAGCGTGCGGGACGTGGCCAGCATCATGCGGGTCGAAGGGGAGTAGGAAGAGCCATGAACGCCGTGATCGCCAGAGGCGCGCACACCCACCAGTGGCGCGGGCTGATCGAGGAGTACCGTGACCGCCTGCCGGTCAGCGACACCACGCCCGTGGTCACCCTGCTGGAGGGCGGCACGCCGCTGGTGCCCGCCCAGGTGCTCTCCGAGCGCACCGGCTGCGAGGTCTACCTCAAGGTCGAGGGTGCCAACCCCACCGGGTCCTTCAAGGACCGCGGTATGACGATGGCCATCTCCAAGGCCAAGGAGGACGGCGCCCAGGCCGTCATCTGCGCCTCCACCGGCAACACCTCGGCCTCCGCCGCCGCCTACGCGGTGCGCGCCGGGATGGTGTCGGCGGTACTGGTGCCGCAGGGCAAGATCGCGCTCGGCAAGATGGGCCAGGCGCTGGTCCACGGCGCCAAGATCCTTCAGGTGGACGGGAACTTCGACGACTGCCTCACCCTTGCGCGTGAACTGTCCGAGAAGTACCCGGTGGCGCTGGTCAACTCGGTGAACCCGGTGCGGATCGAGGGCCAGAAGACCGCCGCCTTCGAGATCGTGGACATGCTCGGCGACGCGCCGGACATCCACGTGCTCCCGGTCGGCAACGCGGGCAACATCACCGCGTACTGGAAGGGCTACCGCGAGTACGCCGCCGACGGACTGTCCACCCGGACGCCGCGCATGTGGGGCTTCCAGGCCTCCGGTTCGGCCCCGATCGTGGACGGCGCCCCGGTGCTCAAGCCGCAGACCATCGCCACCGCGATCCGGATCGGCAACCCCGCCTCCTGGGACTACGCGCTCGCCGCGCGGGACGAGTCGGGCGGCCTCATCGACAAGGTGACGGACCGTCAGATCCTCTCCGCCTACCGGCTGTTGGCCGCGCAGGAGGGTGTCTTCGTGGAGCCCGCCTCGGCCGCCTCGGTGGCCGGCCTGCTGGCCAAGGCGGAGGCCGGCCTGGTCGACCCGGGCCAGCGGATCGTCTGCACGGTGACCGGCAACGGCCTCAAGGACCCGGACTGGGCGGTGGCCGGCGCGCCGCAGCCGCAGATCGTCCCGATCGACCCCGAGGCCGCCGCCCAGCGCCTCGGCCTGCTCGACTGACCGGAAGCCGTCCGACCGGAACCCGCTTGACCTGGCCGAATCACCGCCCCCGGACCAGGATCCGCCCAGCCGACCCGCCTTGAGCCGAGGGGGCACGTCGACGCCGTAGGGGCGGGAGAAGCGAGGACACTCCGAGCCGAACCCGCCCCGAGCCGACCCCGCCCCGAGCCGACCCCGCCCCGAGCCGAAGGGGCGCGCCGGTGCCGAAAGGGAGAAGCGAGGACGCCCCGAGGAACGAGGGGCGTTGGAGCGCCGACCGTCGGCACCGGGTCAAGCGCCCCGGAGGCGAGCGGGCGAGGACACTGGGCGCCGACCGTCGGCACCGGGGCCGAGCGCCCCGGAGGCGAGCGGGCGAGTAAGCAGTGGGCCGACCCCCCCTTTCGGGGGGCGGCCCACAGCCGTTCTCGGCTGACACTTTTGTGTCAATTCAGCCACGTATTCCGCTGCCATTCCGGCACGTATTCCGGCCAGAAACGGCAACACACCAGATCGAAGGCCCACGGGGTGTACCACTGTGGAACCTCTCTTCGATACTCTGGGTTCGGCCGTGTGGCACATGCCCCGGGTCCGACCCCTCCAGGGGTCGCGACGACGGCTGTGACCGCCCACCCCGATCGGGGCCCGCGGCCCCCTCCCACCCTCGCACCGACGCGCTTCGCGCCGCCCGATTTCCCCAGGAGAGTCCACCGCATGGCCGGTCCTGCGTTCCGTGCCGCCGCCGTCCGGGTCCGGGTTCCCGCGACCAGCGCCAATCTCGGCCCGGGCTTCGACGCCTTCGGACTCGCGCTGGGTCTGTACGACGACGTGGTCGTCCGGGTCGCCGACTCCGGGCTCACCGTCGACATCGCCGGTGAGGGCGCCGAGACGCTCGCCCGGGACGAGCGCCACCTGGTGGTGCGCGCGATGCGCGCCGCCTTCGACCGGCTCGGCGGCCAGCCGCGCGGCCTCGAAGTGGTCTGCGCCAATCGGATACCGCACGGCCGTGGCCTGGGCTCCTCCTCCGCCGCGATCTGCGCCGGCATCGTGGCCGCCCGTGCCGTCACCATCGGCGGCCCGTCCGCGCTGGACGACGACGCGCTGGTGGCCCTCGCCTCCGAGCTGGAGGGCCACCCCGACAACGTCGCGGCCTGCCTGCGCGGCAACTTCACGGTGGCCTGGACGGACGAGGAGTCGGCCAAGGCCGTCACCCTGGAGCCGTCCGACCGGGTCGTCCCGGTGGTCTTCGTCCCGGCGACCGAGGTGCTCACCGAGACCGCCCGCGGTCTGCTGCCCCGGACCGTCCCGCTGGCCGACGCCGCCGTCAACGCCGGCCGTGCCGCGCTGCTGGTCGAGGCGCTGACCCGCCGGCCCGAGCTGCTGCTCGCCGCGACCGAGGACCGGCTGCACCAGGACTACCGGGCCTCGGCGATGCCGGACAGCGCCGCCCTGGTGGGCGCGCTGCGCGCGGAGGGCATCCCCGCGGTGATCTCCGGCGCCGGCCCGACCGTACTCGCGCTCACCGACGAGGCGGGCGCCGACAAGGTGCTGGCCTTCGCCGAGGACGCAGGTCAGGGCGGTGCGGTGTTCGCCGCACACCGTCTGGAGCTCGACCGGGCCGGGGCCTCGGTGCTCCCGCTCGACGGCTGAGCACCGGTCCGGCGGCCCGGATCCGGCCGTGTCCGGGCCGGACCGTCCGGACACGATTGGCAAGCGCAAGGCTGGGGAATGTCTGAGGGGGTCGGTAGTGTTAACCTCATTGCTGCACCAGGTGCCCTCCGGGGCTCGGTGCGCCGCGTCCCGATCCCAGCACTCCGCCCAGGCGGAGTCCCGGCGATGTACGGGACGACGATTCTCCGGGAGCCCACCGCAGCGCGTACGCAGCCTGCCTGCGCGACTTGCGGCCGCATCCCGAAGCCGTGACGGCACCTGACTCCCACCCGCGGCCTCCCACCTTGAGGCAAGGACGGGCGGAGCGCGGGCCACCGTCACGCGACGGGGGCCCGGGATTCGCAGGCAGCGTGGGGGTACCACCCGGCCATGGCCGGCTGGGGGAGGGTCGGCATGCGACCGTCCCACCGCGCCCATCAGCACCACCGTGCATCACGCACCGCACCTCGCAGCTCTCCTCCGACTGGCTACCCGCCATCCGGGGGATCACCGCCTCGGACCGACGCAGTCGAGCGTTGGTCAGGACAGCACAACCGGTCGCCGAGCCAGACAGGCCGACGTCCGCTCCAGGGAAGGACCCTTAGTGAGCGACACCACCGATCTGATGGGCGCGCGCCCGGACGCCGAGGCGTCGGACGCAGCCGCCGCCCCCGCGGCCCCGGCCCGGCGCCGTCGCACCGCTGCCGCGGGCCTGGACGGCCTCGTCCTGGCCGAGCTGCAGAAGCTCGCCTCGACGCTCGGTATCAGCGGCACGGGACGCCTGCGCAAGAGCCAGCTGATCGAGGCCATCAAGGAGAAGAGCGGCGGGGACCCGCTGCTCGCCGCCGGTGCCGCTCCCGCCGCCGCTCCGGCCGCCAAGCGCACCGCCGCCAAGGCCGGCTCCGCCGAGCCGGCGGAGAAGCCCGCCCGCCGGACCAAGGCCGCCCAGGCCGAGGCCCCGGCCGCCGACGAGCAGGCCCAGATCGACATCCCGGTCCAGGCCGCCGCCGAGACCGCCGCGCCGGCCCGTGCCGAGCGCACCCGCCGCCGGGCCACCTCGGCCGCCGGCGCGCCGACCGCCGACGCGGTCGCCGAGGCGCCCGCCGCCGTCGCCACCGAGGCCAAGCAGGCCGAGGCCCGCCCGGCCGAGGCCCGCGGCTTCGAGGGCCGCGAGGAGGGTCGTACCGAGACCCGCCGGGACCGCCGGGACCGCCGCGACCGCCGTGAGGGCGGCGAGCGCGAGGGTCGCCAGGAGGGCGGCGACGCCCAGGCCGGCCAGGACGCCGACTCCCGCGAGTCGCGCCGTGACCGCCGCAACCGCCGGGACCGGGCCGACCGCCAGGGCGGCCAGGGTCAGGGCCAGGGTGGCCAGGGCCAGCAGCAGGGCGGTCAGGGCGAGAGCCAGCCGAGCCGCCAGAGCGGTGGCCAGCAGGCCCAGCCGCAGGCGCAGCAGGGCGGCTACGACGACGACGAGTTCGGCGACGGCCGTCGCGGCCGCCGCGGCCGCTACCGTGACCGCCGGGGCCGCGGCACCCGCCGCGAGGGCTTCGAGGTCGGCCCCGCCGAGCCGCAGGTCGGCGACGACGACGTGCTGATCCCGGTCGCGGGCATCCTCGACATCCTCGACAACTACGCGTTCGTCCGGACCTCCGGCTACCTGCCGGGCCAGAACGACGTCTACGTGTCGCTCGCCCAGGTCCGCAAGAACGGCCTGCGCAAGGGTGACGCCATCACCGGCGCGGTGCGCCAGCCGCGCGACGGCGAGCGCCGCGAGAAGTTCAACGCCATGGTGCGGCTGGACTCCGTCAACGGCATGGACCCGGAGAGCGGCCGCGGCCGTCCCGAGTTCAACAAGCTGACCCCGCTCTACCCGCAGGACCGACTGCGCCTGGAGACCGACCCGGGCATCCTGACCACCCGGATCATCGACCTGGTGTCGCCGATCGGCAAGGGCCAGCGCGGTCTGATCGTCGCACCGCCGAAGACCGGTAAGACGATGGTGCTGCAGGCGGTCGCCAACGCGATCACCCACAACAACCCCGAGTGCCACCTGATGGTCGTCCTGGTGGACGAGCGTCCGGAAGAGGTCACCGACATGCAGCGGTCGGTGAAGGGCGAGGTCATCTCCTCGACCTTCGACCGCCCGGCGGAGGACCACACCACCGTCGCGGAGCTGGCCATCGAGCGCGCCAAGCGTCTGGTGGAGCTGGGCCACGACGTGGTGATCCTGCTGGACTCGATCACCCGCCTGGGCCGCGCCTACAACCTGGCGGCGCCGGCCTCCGGCCGCATCCTGTCCGGTGGTGTCGACTCGACCGCGCTGTACCCGCCGAAGAAGTTCTTCGGTGCCGCGCGCAACATCGAGAACGGCGGCTCGCTGACGATCCTGGCCACCGCGCTGGTCGAGACCGGCTCGCGGATGGACGAGGTCATCTTCGAGGAGTTCAAGGGCACCGGCAACATGGAGCTCAAGCTCGACCGGAAGCTCTCGGACAAGCGCATCTTCCCGGCCGTCGACGTCGACGCCTCCAGCACCCGCAAGGAGGAGATCCTGCTGGGCAGCGAGGAGTTGGCCATCGTCTGGAAGCTCCGCCGGGTGCTGCACGCGCTCGACTCGCAGCAGGCGATCGAGCTGCTGCTGGACAAGATGAAGCAGACCAAGAGCAACGCCGAGTTCCTCATGCAGATCGCCAAGACGACCCCCGGGTCCGGCGACTGACCGCTGCCGAGCGGCTCGTGAGCACAGAACCCTGGTCCGCGCGAGCGGGCCAGGGTTCTCTGCTTGTTCCAGAGTTGGGACATTTGGAACCCTATGGATCATGTTGTCCGATTTACTCTGGACCGTATGGCCGACCACAAGAGGATCCCGAGCCGCCGCCGCACGGTCCTGCGGGTGGCCGCGTGCGCGTTCGCCGCGCTCGTCGTCCTCGGCGCCGGTGCGGCCGGGTACGCGTACTTCAAGCTGAACGGCAACATCAAGAGCGTCGACATCGACGCCCGGCTGGGCACGGCCCGGCCGCCGTCCGCCACCGACGGCTCGTTCAACGTCCTCGTCCTGGGCTCGGATTCGCGGGCCGGCGGGAACGGCGCGCTGGCCGGCGGGGACACCGGCGACACCGCCCGTTCGGACACCGCGATGGTGGTGCACGTCGACCAGGGCCACACCCGGGCCGACGTGGTCTCCATACCCAGGGACACCCTGGTCACCCGCCCCGACTGCACGGACGGCAAGGGCAAGACCGCCGCCGGCGCCAAGCGGGCGATGTACAACAGCGCGTACGAGACCGGTGGCGCCGCGTGCGCGGTCAAGACCACCGAAGTGCTGACCGGCCTGCGGATGGACCACTACATCGAGATCGACTTCGCCGGCTTCGCCCGGGTCGTCGACGCGCTGGGCGGGGCCACCGTGACCACCACCGTCCCGATCGACGACAAGGACAGCGGGCTGAACCTCGCGGCCGGCGAGCACCACCTCGACGGGCAGCAGGCGCTGGCCTTCGTCCGGACCAGGCACGGCGTCGGCGACGGCAGCGACCTCGGCCGGATCGAGCTGCAGAAGCAGATGGTGAAGTCGCTGCTCGGCCAGGCCGGCGGGATCGGGCTGTTCGGCAACCCGGTCAAGCTCTGGTCGGTCGGCGACACCCTGACCCGCAGCATCACCACCGACTCGGCGCTGGCCTCGGTGAACTCGCTGGTGGGGCTGGCCGAGGAACTCAAGGGCATCGGCCCCGACCAGCTCTCGATGGTCACCCTGCCGGTGGTGACGGCGCCCGGCGACGCCAACCGGGTGGTCGCCCAGCAGCCCCGGGCCGACCAGCTCTGGGCGGCTCTGAAGGCCGACCAGCCGCTCCCGCAGGCCGTCCTGGCCGAGCAGCCGCAGAACCCCGCCCAGGCCACCCCGGCGGCCCCCACGGCGGCCCCCCAGGCCTCCGGCAGGGCCTCCGCGCAGCCCGCCGCGGGTACCGCGGCGAGCCCCTCGCCGCGGCGCTGACCCGCCCGCCGACCGGCCGGCGGGCGGGCGCATGGCCGCCCCGTCGGTCCCGTCGGCCGGGCCCGGAATATCCCGGAACGCGACCCGGTTTGGGAAGAAGCGACCGGTCCTGGCAGACTGGTACGTCGGTCCCGGTTCACGTGCGGCATTCAAGCCGCCGACCCGGTGCCCTCCCGAACCTAGGAGATCCCCTTGAAGCCCAACGTTCACCCCGAGTACGTGGTCACCCATGTGACCTGCACCTGCGGCGCCGAGTTCACCACCCGCTCGACCGAGACCAGTGGCGAGATCCGCGCCGAGGTCTGCTCGCAGTGCCACCCGTTCTACACCGGCAAGCAGAAGATCCTCGACACCGGTGGCCGCGTGGCCCGCTTCGAGGCCCGCTTCGGCAAGCAGCACAGCGCGAAGGCCTAGCGCTCCCTCGGCGCCGGTTTCCGGTGCCCCCGTACTCGTTCCGGGGGCGCTGGAGACCGGCGCCGTTCGCGTCCCACGACTCGTCCGTGTCATCCCTCCACCGGTTCCCAGGGAAGAAGGCCCCTTCATGTTCGAGGCAGTCGAAGAGCTCCTCGTCGAGCACGCCGACCTCGAAACGAGGCTGGCCGACCCCTCCGTCCACGCCGACCAGGCCAACGCGCGCAAGCTCGCCAAGCGGTACGCCGAGCTGACGCCGATCACCCGGGTCTACCGGGCCTGGCGCCAGGCCGGCGAGGACATCGAGGCAGCGCGCGAACTCGCCGCCGAAGAGCCGGAGTTCCTCGCCGAGGTGAAGGACTCCGAGGCCCGGCGCGAGGAGCTGACCGAGGAGCTGCGCCTGCTGCTCGTCCCGCGTGACCCGAACGACGACAAGGACGTCATCCTGGAGATCAAGGCGGGTGAGGGCGGCGAGGAGTCGGCGCTCTTCGCCGGCGACCTGCTCCGGATGTACCTGCGCTTCGCCGAGCGGATCGGCTGGAAGACCGAGATCATCGACGCCAACGAGTCCGACCTCGGCGGCTACAAGGACGTCTCGGTGGCCGTGAAGACCAGGGGCAGCACCGAGCCCGGCCAGGGCGTCTGGGCCAAGCTGAAGTACGAGGGCGGCGTCCACCGCGTGCAGCGCGTCCCCGCCACCGAGTCGCAGGGCCGCATCCACACCTCCGCGGCCGGCGTGCTGGTCACCCCCGAGGCCGAGGAGGTCGAGGTCGAGATCGTGGCCAACGACCTGCGGATCGACGTCTACCGTTCGTCCGGTCCCGGCGGGCAGTCCGTCAACACCACCGACTCGGCGGTCCGGATCACCCACCTCCCGACCGGTATCGTGGCGTCCTGCCAGAACGAGAAGAGCCAGCTGCAGAACAAGGAGCAGGCGATGCGCATCCTGCGTTCGCGGCTGCTGGCCGCCGCGCAGGAGGAGGCCGAGCGGGAGGCCTCGGACGCGCGTCGCAGCCAGGTCCGCACGGTGGACCGCTCCGAGCGCATCCGCACCTACAACTACCCCGAGAACCGCATCTCGGACCACCGCACGGGCTTCAAGTCCTACAACCTGGACCAGGTCCTGGACGGCGAGCTGAACGCGGTGATCCAGTCCTGCGTGGACACGGACGCCGAGGCCAAGCTCGCCGCGGCCCAGCAGAACTGAGACCGGCCCCCGGGCCCGAATGCACCAGAGAAGCCGCAGCGCAGAAACAAGAGGTCGTTCGTGAACCTGCTGCTTGCCGAGGTGGCCCAGGCCACCCAGCGGTTGGCCGCGGCCGGCGTGCCGTCGCCGCGCTTCGACGCGGAGGAGCTGGCCGCGCACGTCCACAGCGTGAAGCGCAGCCAGCTGCACACGGTGAAGGACGCGGACTTCGACGCCCGGTACTGGGAGGCCGTCTCCCGCCGCGAGGCGCGTGAACCGCTGCAGCACATCACCGGCCGCGCGTTCTTCCGCTACCTGGAGCTGGCGGTCGGCCCGGGCGTCTTCGTGCCCCGCCCGGAGACCGAGTCGGTCGTGGAGTGGGCCATAGACGCCGTCCGCGACATGGACGTCGCCGAGCCGCTGGTGGTCGACCTCTGCTCCGGCTCGGGGGCCATCGCGCTCGCCCTCGCCCAGGAGCTGCCGCGCTCCACGGTGCACGCCTTCGAGCTGGACGAGGGTGCGCTGCGGTACACCCGGCGCAACATCGAGGCCAGCTCCGACCGGGCCCGGGTCACCCTGCACGCCGGCGACGCCACCAAGGCCTTCGAGGACGACCGTTCCTGGGACGGCCGCTTCGACCTGGTGATCTCCAACCCGCCGTACATCCCGCTCACCGAGTGGGAGTACGTCGCCCCCGAGGCCCGCGACCACGATCCGCAGATGTCGCTGTTCTCCGGCGAGGACGGGCTGGACACCATCCGCGGCATCGAGCGGGTCGCCGCCCGCCTGCTGCGCCCGGGCGGCGCCGTGGTGATCGAGCACGCCGACACCCAGGGCGGCCAGGTGCCGTGGATCTTCAACGAGGAAGGCGGTTGGACGGACACCGCCGACCACCGCGACCTCAACAACCGGCCCCGCTTCACGACGGCCCGAAGGGTCTCGCTGTGAACACCCGGTGCACCACCACCGGGCGCGGAGCCGCGCTGTGAACGCCGTCATGAGTCATCTCGGAAGGGGACCGCACCGATGAGCCGCCGCTACGACTGTGCCGATGCCGGAGACCGCGCCACCGGTCTGCGCGAGGCCGCCTCGGCCATCCGCCGCGGCGAAATCGTCGTGCTGCCCACCGACACCCTGTACGGGGTCGGCGCCGACGCCTTCTCGCCGGAGGCCGTCGCCGCACTGCTGGCCGCCAAGGGCCGGGGCCGCAACATGCCCTCGCCCGTCCTGGTGGGCTCGCCGACCACCCTGCACGGACTCGTCACGGACTTCTCCGAGCAGGCCTGGGAGCTCGTCGACGCCTTCTGGCCGGGCGGGCTGACCCTGGTCGCCAAGCACCAGCCCTCGCTGCGCTGGGACCTCGGCGAGACCCGCGGCACGGTCGCCGTCCGGATGCCGCTGCACCCGGTCGCGATCGAGCTGCTGAACGCCACCGGCCCGCTCGCCGTCTCCAGCGCCAACCTGACCGGCGGCCCGTCCCCCGCCACCTGCGACGAGGCCCAGCAGCAGCTCGGCGACGCGATCTCCGTCTACCTGGACGGCGGCCGGGCCGACCACGCCGTCGCCTCCTCCATCGTCGACGTCACGGGCAAGGTCCCGGTCCTGCTGCGGGCCGGCGCGATCAGCGCCGAGCAGCTGAGGGAGGTCGTCCCCGACCTGGAGGCCGGCAGTTGACGACCGCCTCCCTCCACTCCGGGCCCGGCATATCGCCGTACCTGAGCGTGGGCCCCAGGCCGCTGGACCACTTCCGCATCCTGTTCGTCTGCACCGGGAACATCTGCCGCTCGCCGATCGCCGAGCGGCTCACCCGGCGTGAACTGGACACCCGGCTCAGCCCCCGGGTGGCCGGCCGGATCCTGGTGGAGAGCGCCGGCACCTGGGGCCACGTGGGCGCGCCGATGGAGGACCACGCCGCCACGGTGCTGGACGAGTACGGCGCCGACAGCGGCGGCTTCGCCGGCCGCGAGCTGCTCGACGAGCACGTGGTCGAGGCCGACCTGGTGCTCACCGCGACCCTGGACCACCGCGCCCAGGTGATCTCGATGGGTCACGAGGCGGGGCTGCGCACCTTCACCCTGAAGGAGTTCACCCGCCTGGTCCGGACGATAGACCCGGGCACCCTGCCCGATCCGCGCCGCGGCGCCGACGTCACCGAGCGGGCCCGCGCCCTGGTCCGGGCCGCGGCCGCGCTGCGCGGCTGGCTGCTCGCCGCCAGCCCGGAGTCCGACGAGGTCCACGACCCGTACGGCGCGCCGATCGGCATGTTCCGCAACTGCGGCGAGGAGATATTCGACGCGGTGGACCCGGTGGTCACCGCCCTCACCGGCATGCCCTCCCCGCGCTCCGTGCGGTGAGCCGCCGCCGGCCCCCGGGCCGGCGCCGCCCGGGCGGGTGCATCGGGTCCGCGTCGGCAGGCCGCGGGCGGGGCCCGGTCCTACGCTGGAGGCACCTGCCCGACGCTGCCCGGGAGCTCCGCCATGACCGTCACCGATGCCGCGACCGGTTCCTCCGAGACGACGGGGCGGTGGGCGTCCGAAGCGCTGCGCCGGGCCGACCCGCAGCTGGCCGATCTGCTGGCCGCCGAGGCCGAGCGCCGCGCCGAGACGATCCAGCTGCTGGCGGGGGAGAACCTCACCGATCCGGCCGTCCTGGCCGCCCTGGGCGGCCCGCTGATCGACAAGTACGCCGAGGGCTACCCCGGACGGCGCCACCACACCGGCTGCGCCCTGGCGGACGCCGCCGAGCTGCTGGCGATCGACCGGGCCCGTCAGCTGTTCGCCGCCCCGCACGCCAACGTCCAGCCCCGCTCGGCCACTTCGGCGATGCTGGCGGCGTACGCCGCGCTGCTGCGCCCCGGTGACGTGGTGCTGGCGATGTCGCTGGAGCACGGCGGCCACCTGAGCTGCGGCTCGCGCGCCAACTTCTCGGGCCGCTGGTTCGAGTTCATCGGCTACGGGGTGCGCGAGGACGACGGCCTGATCGACCTCGACCAGGTCCGCGAGCTCGCCCGCCGGCACCGGCCGAAGGCCATCGTGGCCGGCTCGATCTCCCACCCCCGGCACCCCGACTGGGCGGCCTTCCGGGCGATCGCCGAAGAGGTGGACGCCTATCTGATCGCCTCGGTCGCCCAGACCACCGGCCTGGTCGCGGCCGGTGTGGCGCCGTCCCCGCTGCCGTACGCGGACGTCACCGTGGCCGCCACCCACAAGCTGCTCCGCGGCCCGCGCGGCGGCCTGCTGCTCTCCACCGCCGAGCTGGCCGAGCGGATCGACCGGGCGGTCTTCCCGTTCAGCCAGGGCGGCGCCGCGATGAACGAGGTGGCCGGCAAGGCCGTCGCCTTCGCCCGGGCGGGCACCCCCGAGTACCGCGCCTACGCCCACCGCACGGTCGCGGGGGCGCGGGTGCTGGCGGCGGGGCTCGCGGAGGCCGGGATGCGCCCGTTGACCGGCGGTACCGACACCCATCTGGTGACGGCCGACGTCCGACCGCTCGGGGTCAGCGGCGCCGAGGCCGAGCGCCGCTGCGCCGCCGCCGGTCTGCTGCTCGGCAAGTGCGCGCTGCCGTACGACTCCGCGCCGCCGTCCGAGGCCTCCGGGATCCGGCTCGGCAGCGGGACCGTCACCACCCAGGGCATGGGGGAGGCCGAGCTGGCCGAGATCGCCGCACTGGTCGGTCGCCTGCTCGTCGAGGGCACGGACGTCCGGATCGGGGCCCGGGTCCGTGAGCTGGCGGGCGCCTTCGCCGCCCCGGGCCGGGGGGCGTCGCACTCTCCTACCCGGTAGGGCGAACCGCGATGCACGCGCCGGGCGTCCGACTCAATAAGGTGTGTGCCGTGGCGACGCACCTCGAACCCCGGACAGGCACGGGAGTACCTTCGGTACCGACCCGTCGGACAGTGACGCAGGAGGCCAGTGGTGCGTGAGTATCTGCTGGTGCTGTTCTGCACTGCGGCCGTCACCTATCTGCTGACCGGCCCGGTCCGGAAGTTCGCGATCGCGGCCGGCGCGATGCCGCCGGTCCGCGCCCGTGACGTGCACCGCGAGCCCACGCCCCGGCTGGGCGGCATCGCCATGTTCGGCGGGCTCTGCGCGGGCATCCTGGTCGCCTCCCAACTGGACAACCTCAGCAAGGTGTTCTCGCAGGGCACCGACATCCGCGCGCTGCTCTCCGGCGCCGGGATCATGTGGCTGCTCGGCGTGCTGGACGACAAGTGGGGCGTGGACGCCCTGGTCAAGCTGGGCGGTCAGATGATCGCCGCCGGCGTGATGGTCTGGCAGGGCGTCACCGTGATCACCCTGCCGGTGCCCGGCGTCGGCGCGGTCGCGGTCAGCCCCACCCAGGGCATGGTCATCTCGGTCACCATGGTCGTCGTCATGGTCAACGCGGTGAACTTCATCGACGGCCTGGACGGTCTGGCCGGCGGCATGGTCTGCATCGCCGCGATGGCGTTCTTCCTCTACTCGTACCGGCTCTGGTACGGCTACACGATCACCGACGCGGCGCCCGCCGTGCTGTTCAGCGTGCTGCTGATCGGGATGTGCCTGGGCTTCCTGGCGCACAACCTGCACCCGGCGCGGATCTTCATGGGCGACTCCGGCTCGATGATGCTCGGCCTGATGCTGGCCGTCGCCGCGATCTCCATCACCGGCCGGGTCGACCCGGACCTCATCACCAGCGAGACCGGTTCGCAGACCGCCACCGTGCACGCCCTGGTCCCGATCTACATCCCGCTGCTGCTGCCGCTGACCGTCATCGCGCTGCCGCTGGCCGACCTGCTGCTCGCCGTGGTGCGCCGCACCTGGGCCGGCCAGTCGCCGTTCGCCGCGGACAAGCGGCACCTGCACCACCGGCTCCTCCAGGTCGGCCACTCGCACAGCCGGGCCGTCCTGATCATGTACTTCTGGGCCGCGCTGATCGCCTTCGGCACCGTGGCCTTCTCGGTCACCAACACCGGACGCACGGTCGCCCTCACGCTGGCCGGGCTCTGCCTGGTCGGCCTGGTGGTGCTGCTCACCCCGCGCTTCCGCCCGCGCGCGCCGCGGGCCGTGCAGGCCTTCGTGCCGCCGCGCTACCGGCGCCGCAAGCCGGTCCGCGCCGCCGCACCGGTCTCCGAGGGCGAGGCCCCGGCCGCCGCGGCCGCCTCGGAGCCGATGGCCGAGCTCTCCGCGAAGGACAAGGAGCTTCTCGGCGGCCTGGGCAAAGGGGGCTCGTCGGCGGTCGGCGGCCGGGGTCACGGCAGCGGTCGCGGCCACTAGTCCGAACGGCGGGTCCGACACCTGACACGTCGTCAAGGTGGTTCACCCGTACGGAGGCACCCCTGGGCCGTCAGTGTGACAGGTGCCACACAATCATGGTAAAGCTCTCATCAAATAGTTTGTGATACCGTTCACGAGTACCGAGAACACGCCGAAAGACCTGACAGGTGGAGGACTTCCGTCCCCGGTCGGTCTCCCTCGACGGACTCGCCGCAGAGCGGCCGGTCCACGGCGGTCCCTTGGTCGGTACCACCACCACGTTCTGTGCCCGTCCCCCTGCCACATCGACATGCCGCCGGAGCTGCCGACATGCCGTCCAACGACGCCCGGATCCTCCGAGGCGCCGCGATCCCCACTGCGGTCGCCGGAGTCATCGCCATGGCGATCTCATTCGCCGTCGCAGGTGGCAAGGGACTGCTCGGCGCCTTCTTCGGCGCGCTGCTGGTGGTGGCGTTCTTCAGCTTCGGCCAGGTCGCCCTCGACCGGCTGACCAGGTCGAACCCGCAGATGATGATGGCTGCGGGGCTGCTCGTCTACACCACGCAGATCCTGCTGGTCGGCATCGTCCTCGCGGTCTTCAAGAACACCGAACTCTTCAACCGGCAGGCGTTCGCCTTCACCCTGCTGGGCTGCGCCCTGATCTGGACGGGCTTCCAGGTGCGCGGCGCGCTCAAGGCCAAGACCTTCTACGTCGAGGCCGACGCCTCCGAAAACAAGGGCGACAAGCCCTCGGACTCGGGGCGTCAACAGTGACGAGGCCCGGCTGTCCCCCCAACGAGGGGGGCAGTGTTTATGCCGCACTGACGGACTGCTATCGTCCGTCGCAACAACGGAGTACGGGAAGAGGCCAGGTCTGTCCGCACGATGGACGGATCGCCCCCCGGATCCTTGCAGTCTTCGATGATCCCGCTGTGGTGCAGCGCACCGCCGTGCGGGATCGGCGAGAAACCCATCAAGTTCCAGTGCCGCACCGTGGCCTCGGGCCACGCCGACACACCGAGGTTGCCGTAACCATGCGTCACGACGAAGGAGTCCGTGGTGAGTGCTGAACTCACGTCTTCGCTCGCCTCAGGCAGTTGCCACTTCGGGGACGCTGGCTGCGGCTTCCCGGCCCCGGGCCTGAACGAGTTCCAGTTCGAGCCGATCTTCACGATCGGCAGCGTCGAGTTCAACAAGCCGATGCTGCTGTCGATCATCGTCTCGCTGCTGGTGGTCGTCTTCTTCTGGGCCGCCTTCGCCAAGCCGCGCCTGGTCCCGGGCAAGCTGCAGCTGGTCGGTGAGATCGGCTACGACTTCGTCAAGCGGTCCATCGTGCTGGAGACGATCGGCAAGAAGGGCGAGAAGTACGTCCCGATGCTCGTCTCGATGTTCTTCTTCATCTGGCTGATGAACATCATGTCGATCATCCCGTTCGCCCAGTTCCCGGTGACGGCCGCGATCGCCTTCCCGGCAGCCCTGGCCGGCGTCGTGTGGATCACCTACATGACGCTGACCTTCAAGAAGCACGGCTTCGTCGGCGGCTTCAAGAACCTCTGCTGGCCCTCGGGTATCCCCGGCTGGGTCATGTTCATCCTGGTGCCGATCGAGTTCTTCTCGAACATCTTCGTGCGTCCGTTCACGCTCGCGGTCCGAGCCTTCGCGAACATGTTCGCCGGCCACCTGCTGATCGTGATGTTCTCCATCGCCTCCTGGTACCTGCTCAGCCCGACCCTGGGCGCGCTCTACGGCTCGGCGTCGTTCATCGTCGCCGTCGCGCTGACCGCCTTCGAGCTGCTGGTCCAGTTCCTGCAGGCCTACATCTTCGTGATGCTGGCCAGCAGCTACATCGCCGGTGCCCTCGAAGAGGCGCACTGAGCCAGGGGGCCTCGGCCCCTCTCTGAACCAACCTCCCGGATCGCCCGGTGGCCAATCACCACCGGTTCACCACCCTGCAAAGGACAACTGCAATGAGCTTCCTCGCTGAGGGCACTGTCTACGGTTCCGTCGCTTCCATCGGCTACGGCCTGGCCGCGATTGGCCCCGGCATCGGCGTCGGTCTCATCTTCGGTAACGGTGTCCAGGCCATGGCCCGTCAGCCCGAGGCCGCCGGCCTCATCCGCTCCAACATGTTCATCGGCTTCGCGCTGACCGAGGCGCTCGCCCTCATCGGCATCGTCATGCCGTTCGTCTTCGGCAACAAGTAATCCCGCCGTAGACCCTTTCGAGGAAGGTCCAGATATGACCATCGCGGCTCAGTTCGCGGCTGAGGAGAAGATGAATCCTCTCCTCCCCGCGTGGCCCGAGATCATCATCGGCCTGCTCTGCTTCTTCATCGTCTTCGGTCTGCTCGGCAAGAAGCTCCTCCCCAGCATCGAGAAGGTGCTGTCGGAGCGTCGGGACGCCATCGAGGGCGGCATGGAGCGCGCCGAGGCCGCTCAGGCCGAGGCCCAGGCCCTGCTTGAGCAGTACCGCGCCGAGCTCGCCGAGGCACGTCACGAGGCTGCCCGCATCGTCGAGCAGGCTCGCGAGCAGGGCGCTGCCCAGCTCACCGAGATGCGCGAGGAGGGCCAGCGTCAGCGCGAGGCCATCGTCGCCGCCGGCCACGCGCAGATCGAGGCCGACAAGAAGCAGGCGACCACCGCCCTGCGCCAGGACGTGGGTTCGCTCGCTTCGCAGCTGGCCTCCCGCATCGTGGGCGAGTCCCTTGAGGACCACACGCGGCAGAGCGGCGTGATCGACCGGTTCCTGGACGAGCTGGAGGCCAAGGCCACCGTTGCTCCGGGTGCGGCCAAGTGATCGGCGCTAGCCGCGAGGCCCTCGCCGCCGGGCGGCAGAACCTCGAAGCCCTGACCGACTCCACCTCGGTGGACGCGGTCAGGGTCGCCGAGGAGCTCACCGCCGTCACGGTCCTCCTGGACCGTGAGGTGTCGCTGCGCCGCGTCCTGACCGACCCGTCCCGGTCCGGCCAGGACAAGGCCCAGCTGGTCTCCTCGCTGCTGACCGGGCAGGTCTCCGGCGAGACCATCGACCTGGTCTCCGGCCTGGTCCGCTCCCGCTGGTCGGGGTCGCGCGACCTGGTCGACTCGGTCGAGGAGCTGGCCGCGTACGCCGAGGTCATCGCCGCCGACAAGGCCGGTGTCCTGGACGACGTCGAGGACGAGCTGTTCCGGTTCGGCCGGGTGGTGAACGGCTCCACCGAGCTGCGCTCCGCGCTGACCGAGCCCAAGGCCGGCGCCGTCGCCAAGGCCGAGCTGATCAAGAAGCTGCTCGGTGGCCGCGCCAACGCGGGCACCGTCCGGCTGGTCACCGCCCTGGTGAACCACCCGCGTGGCCGTAGCCTGGAGCAGGGCCTCGAGTCCTACTCGAGGCTCGCCGCCGCACGGCGCGGGCGCGTGGTGGCCCTGGTCACCACCGCGGTGCCGCTGTCCGACAGCCAGAAGGATCGCCTGGAAGGCGCTCTCGGCCGGCTGTACAGCCGCCGGGTCCACCTGAACATCGACGTCGACCCCGAGGTCGTCGGCGGTGTCCGGGTCCAGATCGGCGACGAGATCATCGACGGCACCGTGTCGAGCCGCCTCGAAGGCGCTCGCCAGTCGCTCGAAGGCTGAGCACCGAAGAACATCCGACCCTCGGTCGGGAACCGGCTCCACCGGAGCCGGCAAATCGTACGGCCGGTTCGAGAGACCCGGCCGAGAGTCGAATACTTGCGGCCCTCAATGGCGGGCCGAGGATCGCAAACTAGGAGAGCAGGGAAGCCTGATGGCGGAGCTTACGATCCGTCCGGAGGAAATCCGGGACGCGCTGGCCGACTTTGTCCAGTCGTACCAGCCGGACGCCGCCTCGCGTGAAGAGGTCGGCACGGTCACTGACGCGGCGGACGGCATCGCCCATGTCGAGGGTCTGCCCTCGGTCATGGCGAACGAGCTGCTGAAGTTCGAGGACGGCACGCTCGGCCTCGCGCTGAACCTCGACACCCGTGAGATCGGTGTCGTCATCCTCGGTGAGTTCGGCGGCATCGAGGAGGGCCAGACGGTGCGCCGCACCGGCGAGGTCCTCTCCGTGCCGGTCGGCGACGGCTACCTCGGCCGCGTCGTGGATCCGCTGGGCAACGCGATCGACGGTCTGGGCGACATCGCCTCCACCGGCCGTCGCGCCCTGGAGCTGCAGGCCCCCGGCGTCATGGTCCGCAAGTCGGTCCACGAGCCGATGCAGACCGGTATCAAGGCCATCGACGCGATGACCCCGATCGGCCGCGGCCAGCGTCAGCTGATCATCGGCGACCGCCAGACCGGCAAGACCGCGGTGGCGATCGACACGATCATCAACCAGCGCGACAACTGGCGCTCGGGCGACCCGAAGAAGCAGGTCCGCTGCATCTACGTCGCCGTGGGCCAGAAGGGCTCCACCATCGCGTCCGTGCGTGGCGCCCTGGAGGAGGCCGGCGCGCTGGAGTACACCACGATCGTGGCTGCTCCCGCCTCCGACCCGGCCGGCTTCAAGTACCTCGCCCCGTACACCGGTTCGGCCATCGGCCAGGAGTGGATGTACGACGGCAAGCACGTCCTCATCATCTTCGACGACCTGTCGAAGCAGGCCGAGGCGTACCGCTCCGTGTCGCTGCTGCTCCGTCGTCCGCCGGGCCGCGAGGCCTACCCGGGTGACGTCTTCTACCTGCACTCCCGCCTGCTGGAGCGCTGCGCGAAGCTCTCCGACGAGCTGGGCGCCGGCTCGATGACCGGTCTGCCGATCATCGAGACCAAGGCCAACGACGTCTCGGCGTACATCCCGACCAACGTCATCTCGATCACCGACGGCCAGTGCTTCCTGGAGTCCGACCTGTTCAACGCCGGCATCCGCCCGGCCGTGAACGTCGGTATCTCGGTCTCCCGCGTCGGTGGTTCGGCCCAGATCAAGGCCATGAAGTCGGTCGCCGGCCGTCTGCGTCTGGACCTCGCCCAGTACCGTGAGCTGGAGGCCTTCGCCGGCTTCGGTTCCGACCTGGACGCGGCCTCCAAGGCCCAGCTGGAGCGCGGTGCGCGCATGGTCGAGCTGCTCAAGCAGGGCCAGTACCAGCCGTTCCCGGTCGAGGAGCAGGTCGTCTCCATCTGGGCCGGCACCACCGGCAAGCTGGACGACGTCCCGGTCGCGGAGATCCGCCGCTTCGAGCGCGAGTTCCTGGACCACCTGCGCCTTCAGCACAAGAACCTGCTGGCCGGCATCGTCGAGACCTCCAAGCTGGAGGACGGCACCATCGACGCGCTGACCTCCGCGATCGAGGCCTTCAAGCAGGGCTACACCACGGCTGACGGCAAGCTGCTCTCCGAGCAGGCCTGAGTCCGGTAGCGAGGGAAAGGACGTAACGACCCATGGGAGCACAGCTTCGGGTCTACAAGCGCCGGATCCGCTCTGTCACCGCGACGAAGAAGATCACCAAGGCGATGGAGATGATCTCCGCGGCGCGCATCGGTAAGGCGCAGCGCGCGGTGGCCGCCTCCACTCCGTACGCCGATGAGCTCACCCGGGCGGTGACGGCGGTGGCCACCCGGTCCAACGCCAAGCACCCGCTCACCAGCGAGAACCCGGCCGCCACGCGCGCCGCGGTACTGCTGATCACGGCGGACCGCGGTCTGGCGGGCGGCTACTCGTCCAACGCCATCAAGGCCTCGCTGGTGCTCGCCGAGCGCCTGCGCGGCGAGGGCAAGGACGTGGTGACGTACGTCGTCGGCCGCAAGGGCGTCTCGTACTACAGCTTCCGTGACCTCGCGGTCGCGGAGTCGTGGACGGGCTTCTCGGACAAGCCGACGTACGGCGACGCCAAGGCGGTCTCGGCCGCTCTGATCTCGGCCTTCACGGCCGAGACGGACGGTGTCGACGAGGTCCACGTGATCTCGACGCGGTTCGAGTCGATGCTGACCCAGACCGCGGTGGACGCCCGGCTGCTGCCGCTGAAGCTCGACGAGGTCGAGCTCAGCGACGAGTCGAAGGCCACGCACGAGATCTTCCCGCTGTACGACTTCGAGCCGTCGGCGGAGGGCGTCCTCGACGCACTGCTGCCGCGGTACGTCGAGAGCCGGATCTACAACGCCCTGCTGCAGTCCGCCGCATCGGAGCACGCCGCTCGCCGGCGCGCGATGAAGAGCGCGACGGACAACGCCGGAGAGCTCATCAAGTCGCTTACGCGGCTTGCCAACTCGGCCCGTCAGGCCGAGATCACCCAGGAAATCAGCGAGATCGTCGGCGGTGCCAACGCCCTCGCCGACGCTAGCCGCGGGAGCGAATGAGAATGACCACCACTGTTGAGCCGACCACGGCGACGGGCCGCGTCGCGCGGGTCATCGGCCCGGTCGTCGACGTGGAGTTCCCCGTCGACGCGATTCCGGAGATGTTCAACGCCCTGCACGTCGAGGTGGACAACCCCGACGGCTCGGGCAAGAAGGTCCTGACCCTCGAGGTCGCGCAGCACCTCGGCGACGGCATGGTCCGCGGCATCTCGATGCAGCCGACCGACGGCCTGGTCCGTGGCGCGCAGGTCTCCGACACCGGCTCCGCCATCTCGGTGCCGGTCGGCCAGATCACCAAGGGCAAGGTCTTCAACGCCCTCGGTGAGGTGCTGAACGTCGACAAGGCCGAGTTCGAGGCCGAGGTCAAGGTCCGCTGGCCGATCCACCGCAAGGCGCCGGCCTTCAAGGACCTCGAGTCCAAGACCGAGATGTTCGAGACCGGCATCAAGGTCATCGACCTGCTCACCCCGTACGTCACCGGTGGCAAGATCGGCCTGTTCGGTGGTGCCGGTGTCGGCAAGACCGTTCTGATCCAGGAGATGATCTACCGCGTCGCCGAGAACTTCGGTGGTGTGTCGGTCTTCGCCGGCGTCGGCGAGCGCACTCGTGAGGGCAACGACCTCATCCACGAGATGGTGGACTCGGGCGTTCTGGACAAGACCGCGCTGGTCTTCGGCCAGATGGACGAGCCGCCGGGCACCCGTCTTCGCGTCGCGCTCTCCGCGCTGACCATGGCGGAGTACTTCCGTGACGTCGAGAAGCAGGACGTGCTCCTCTTCATCGACAACATCTTCCGGTTCACCCAGGCCGGTTCCGAGGTGTCGACCCTGCTCGGCCGGATGCCCTCCGCGGTGGGTTACCAGCCGAACCTGGCCGACGAGATGGGCCTCCTCCAGGAGCGCATCACCTCGACCCGCGGTCACTCGATCACCTCGATGCAGGCGATCTACGTCCCCGCGGACGACCTGACCGACCCGGCCCCGGCCACCACCTTCGCCCACCTGGACGCGACGACCGTTCTGTCGCGCCCGATCTCGGAGAAGGGCATCTACCCGGCCGTCGACCCGCTGGACTCCACGTCCCGCATCCTCGACCCGCGGTACATCGCGCAGACCCACTACGAGACGGCCATCCGTATCAAGGGGATCCTGCAGAAGTACAAGGACCTCCAGGACATCATCGCCATCCTCGGTATGGACGAGCTGTCGGAGGAGGACAAGATCACGGTCCACCGTGCCCGTCGCATCGAGCGCTTCCTCTCGCAGAACACCTACGTGGCGAAGCAGTTCACCGGCGTCGACGGTTCGACCGTGCCGCTGTCGGAGACCATCGAGGCCTTCAACGCGATCGCGGACGGCAAGTACGACTCCGTCCCCGAGCAGGCCTTCTTCATGTGCGGTGGCATCGAGGACCTCGAGAAGAACGCCGCCGAGCTCGCGAAGAAGTAGTCGCGTCCGGTAGCAGCCGAGTGTGATCGTGAGGGGTGGGCCCCAGCCCTGGGACCCACCCCTCACGTCGCACCGGCTGTGATTCCGGTCAAATCCGTGCCGCCGGTTTCATGCCGGGGGCGCGGGCCCGTTATTCTTACCGAAACTCCCGAGTAATCGGGGGTTGCATGAGCCTAGGAGCCCACGTTGGCTGAGCTGCACGTCGAGCTGGTCGCAGCCGACCGCAAGGTGTGGTCCGGTGCGGCCACCATCGTCGTCGCCCGTACGGCCTCCGGTGACACCGGCATCATGCCGGGGCACACCCCGGTGCTGAGCGTGCTGGAGACCGGTCCGGTCACCATCCGCACCGTGGACGGCGGCACCGTGATCGCCGCTGTGCACGGCGGCTTCATCTCCTTCGCCGACAACAAGCTGTCTCTGCTCGCGGAGATCGCCGAGCTGGCGGACGAGATCGACGTCGCGCGCGCCGAGCGTGCACTGGAGAAGGCACAGTCGGACCTGGACGAGCACGCCGAGCGACGCGCCGAGGTGCGTCTGTTCGCGGCGCGCGGTCTCAAGGCCCACGCCTGAGTGCGCAGGACCCTCGCTTAGCGGGGTCGACCGACGGTCCCGGGGACGCGCGAGCGTGACCCCGGGACTGTCGTCTCAGTTGGTAGGTCAACGCGGTCGCCTGATACGACCGATACGGGGAACGCGGGTAGCGAGGAGGTAGGTGAGCATGGTCCTCGCCCTTGTGGTGTGCGCGGCGGTCGTTGCGCTGGGTGTGATCGGCCTGGTGGCGTTCGCGGTACGGCGCCGTGTGATCCAGCGGGTCGGCGGAACGTTCGACTGCAGTTACCGGCTCAAAATGCCCGCCGACGCCTCGACGCAGCCCGACCTCGACGAGAACGGCAAACCCACCTCGGCCCCGGTCCCCCAGACCGATGGCAAGGGGTGGGTTTTTGGTATCGGGCGCTACAGCGGTGACTCGATCGAGTGGTTCCGGGTCTTCTCGTACGCCCCGCGCCCGCGCCGGGTGCTCCCCCGCCGCGAGATCGAGGTGCTCGGCCGGCGCTACCCCGAGGGCCAGGAGGAGCTGGCGCTGCTCTCCGGCTCGGTCGTGCTGCGCTGCCTGCACAACGGCGCCCCGCTGGAGCTGGCGATGAGCGACGACGCCCTGACCGGCTTCCTCGCCTGGCTCGAAGCCGCCCCGCCCGGGCAGAGGGTGAACGTCGCGTAGCGACGACACGCTCGGGTTGGGGGCACCTCCCGGCCGGAGGCTGGGGGAGGGTGAACGTCGCGTAGCGACGACACGCTCGGGTTGGGGGCACCTCCCGGCCGGAGGCTGGGGGAGAGTGAACGTCGCGTAGCGACGAGCCCCTCGGGCCGGGGGTTAACGCGGCCTAACCCGGCTCGCTAGGCTGGGCTGCATGGTCAATCTGACGCGCATCTACACCCGTACCGGCGACGACGGCACCACCGCGCTCGGTGACATGAGCCGCACCACCAAGACCGACCCGCGCCTGATCGCGTACGCCGACACCAACGAGGCCAACGCCGCGATCGGCGTGGCGATCGCCGCCGGAGGCCTCGCCGAGGACGTCACCGCGGTGCTCGTCCGGGTGCAGAACGACCTCTTCGACGTCGGCGCGGACCTGGCCACCCCGGTGGTGGAGGACCCGAAGTACCCGCCGCTGCGGGTGCTGCAGTCCTACATCGACAAGCTGGAGTCGGACTGCGACCACTACCTGGAGTCGCTGGAGAAGCTGCGCAGCTTCATCCTCCCCGGCGGCACCGTCGGCGCGGCCCACCTGCACCTGGCCTGCACGGTGGTGCGGCGGGCCGAGCGGGCCACCTGGGCGGCGATCGAGGAGCACGGGGACACCGTGAACCCGCTGACCGCCAAGTACCTCAACCGGCTGTCCGACCTGCTGTTCATCCTGGCCCGGGCGGCCAACAAGGAGCGTGGCGACGTGCTCTGGGTGCCGGGCGAGAACCGCTGAGCCGACCGCCCCGCCGGTCGGCGGGGCGGTCGGGCGTCCGGCGGCGGGCCGCTACTGCTGCTGGGGGATCTTCCAGCCGACCACGTGCCCGTCCTCGACGATCGCGCCGGCCGGCGCCTCCTTGGGCCAGAGCGAGTAGCAGCCGGCCACGATCACGTTGATCCCGGCCGCCATGCCCAGCCGCAGGTACCAGCCGGTGAAGGTGCCGAAGTCGGCGGCGCCGTCGGAGAGCGGGACGAGCGCGGTGATCAGCGCCAGCGTGATGGCGGCCGAGACCACGGTGCGGCGGCAGAACTCCCACTCGTGGCGGGTCCGCGCGGGCCCGTACTTGGGGGCGCCCTTGGGCTTGGGGCCGCCGGCGAAGCGGTACAGGAAGTGCCGGTCGGCCCAGCGGACCAGGGACGGCCCGAAGCCGATCGAGAAGCCCGCGTAGCTCGCGGCCAGCGCGTGCGTCCAGCTCGCGGTGGCGCCGCCGCGAAGGTCGAGCACGGTGAGCACGAAGAGCGTGAGGTCCACCACCGGCAGGCCGACCAGCAGCGCGGTGCTCACCCCGCGCAGCCGCAGCAGGTAGCGGGTGGCGAGCCCGAGGGCGAGGAGCACCCAGAAGGCGACCTCGGCCCCGATGACGAGGGTGACGATCATGGTGACTCCCGGACTTCTCGGCGGTACCCCCCAGCCTTGCCGCCCGGGGCGCCCCCGTCGTCGTCGCCGACGCCGAACCGGGCCTGCACCTTTCGATGTACGGCGGCTCCTCCCTGGACCGGAGCCGGGGGCCGGCCGGGGATGATCTGATGGGGGAGTGCGCAGACCGACACTCACCCCGCGGCAGGAGGACCGGGCGATCGCCCTCTTCGGGGTGCTCGGCGGGCTTGTACTGATCGCGTCCAAGGTCTACGACCACTCCTCGACCGTGCCGCGCTGGCTGGTGCTGCCGCCGCTGCTGGTCACGGCCGCGCTGGAGCTGTTCCGGCGCACCCGCCCGATCCTGACGGTGACGCTCGGCGGGGCGGTCTTCGCGGCGAGCATCTTCAGCGGTGCGCTGATCGCGACCACCATCATGTACACCGACCTGCTCTACGCGGCGGTGGTCTACGGGCGCCCGCGGATGTCCCGCGTCCTGCACCTGTCCGGCGCCGCCTCGGTGCTCGTCCTGAGCAGCCTGTCCTTCCTGTACAGCGACGCCCCGACGGCGCTGGCCGTCGTGGTGCTCACCTCGCTGATCTTCCTCGGACCGGTGTGGACCGGGGACCTGGTGCGCAGGCACCGTGAGGAGGCGGAGAGCCAGCGGCTGCGCGCCGAGCAGACCGCGCTGCTCTCCGAGATGGACCGGCGCGAGGCGGTGGTCGCCGAACGGGCGCGGATGGCGAGGGAGTTGCACGACGTGGTGGCCAACCACCTGTCGGCCATCGCGATCCACGCCACCGGCGCCCAGTCGGTGGCCCGGCGCCAGCACCGGACGGCGGAGGATCCGCTGGTGGCGGCGCTGGGGGTGATCCGGGAGAACAGCGTGCAGGGACTGGCCGAAATGCGCCGCATGATCGGGCTGCTGCGCGACAGCGGCGGCGGCGAGGCCGACGCGTCGTACGCCGCGCCCGACCTGGGTGCGGTGGACGCGCTGCTGGCCAAGGCCGGGGACGCCGGGCGGGCCGTGGGGCTGGAGTTCGAGCTCGCGGAGCACGGCGAGCGCGGGGAGCCGGCGGTGCCGGTCGGGCTGGCGGCGTACCGGATCGTGCAGGAGTCGCTCACCAACGCGCTCAAGCACGCCGGCCCGGGCCGGGTGCACGTCCTGCTGGAGTACCTCCCGCAGGAGCTGCGGATCACCGTGGACAGCCCGTACCGCACCGACGTGGGCCGGGAGCTGCCCGGCGCCCGGGCGGGGATGGTGGGCATGCGGGAACGGGCCGGGCTGCTCGGCGGCAGCTTCGAGGCCGGTCCGGTCGGGGACCGCTGGACAGTACGGGCGGTGCTGCCGCGGGAGCCGGTGGCGGCGGAAGGGGAGCGGCGGGCATGACGATTCGGGTGCTGGTGGCCGAGGACCAGGCGGCCGTCCGGGCGGCGCTGGTGATGATCCTGCGGGCGGAGCCGGACCTGGAGGTGGTCGGGGAGGCCGCGGACGGCGAGGAGGCGGTGCGGCTGGCCCTGGAACTGCGGCCCGACGTCGTCCTGATGGACGTGCAGATGCCCCGGCTGGACGGCGTCTCGGCGACCGGCCGGGTGGTGGCCGCGGGGGCCGCCCAGGTGCTGGTGCTGACCACCTTCGACCTGGACGAGTACGTCTACGGCGCGCTGCGGGCCGGCGCGGCCGGCTTCCTGCTGAAGGACCTGGAGGCGGACACCCTGGTCGAGGGCATCCGCACGGTGGCGCGCGGGGACGGCATGCTGGCGCCGTCGGTGACCAGGCGGCTGATCGGCACCTTCGCCCGCCCCGGCCGCGCGGTCGGACCCGAGACGCGGGAGTCGGTGTCGGGGCTCACCCCGCGCGAGCGGGAGGTGCTGGCCTGCATCGGCGCGGGGATGTCGAACGGCGAGATCGCCGAGCGGCTGGAGATGGCCGAGGCGACCACCAAGACGCACGTCAGCCGGATCCTCGCCAAGCTGCGGATGCGCAGCCGGGTGCAGGCGGCGATCCTCGCGCAGGACCTCGGTCTGACGATCTGAACAACGGCCTTCCGGTATCGGGCCAGGTCAGTCGCAGATCACACTCCCGGATGACACCACGGCGGGCGGAAGGGCATTAGAGTCCGGCGCATGAGCGGCGCGGCTCATGAGCGGGTGACCCCTGCGCTGAGCCGCCTTCAGGGCCCGCCCGCAGGGCGGCGACGGCATCCGGGAGACCCAGCCATGAGCAACGCGTCCAGCAAGCAGATCGCCGTGATCGGTGCCGGCCTGATGGGTGCCGGTATCGCCCAGGTCTCCGCCCAGGCCGGACACCCGGTGGTGCTGCGGGACGTCACCGAGGCCGCGCTGCAGCGCGGTGTGGCCGGTATCCGGGCCTCGTACGAGAAGTTCGTCGCCAAGGGCCGGCTGACCGCCGAGGACGCCGAGGCGGCGCTCGGCCGGATCACCACCACGACGGACCTGGGCGCGGTGGCCGAGGCCGACATCGTGGTCGAGGCGGTCTTCGAGCAGCTGGACGTCAAGGAAGCCGTCTTCAAGGAGCTCGACAAGCTCGCCAAGGACGGCGCGGTGCTGGCCTCCAACACCTCGGCCATCCCGATCACCCGGATCGCCGCCGCCACCGGGCGCCCCGAGTCGGTCGTCGGCGTGCACTTCTTCTCGCCGGTGCCGCTGATGCGCCTGGTGGAGCTGGTGCGCGGCTACAAGACCAGCGACGAGACGCTCGCCACCGCGCGCGCCTTCGCCGAGGGGGTCGGCAAGGAGGTCGTGGTGGTCAACCGCGACGTGGCCGGCTTCGTCACCACCCGCCTGATCATGGCGCTGGTGGTCGAGGCCGCCAAGCTGTACGAGTCGGGCGTCGCCAGCGCCGAGGACATCGACACCGCCTGCCGACTCGGTTTCGGACACGCCATGGGCCCGCTGGAGACCGCCGACCTGACCGGCGTCGACATCCTGCTGCACGCCGCCCGGAACATCTACGCCGAGACCAAGGACGAGAAGTTCGCCGCGCCGGAGATCATGGCCCGCATGGTCACCGCCGGTGACCTGGGCCGCAAGAGCGGGCAGGGCTTCTACCCGTACCCGGCCAAGTGACCCGCCGGAGCCGCTGACCGACCGGGCCGTGCGGTCGCCGCACCGTACGGCCCACCTCGCCGGGGGCGGGTGAGTTTCCTCACGCCGGGTGCCGCAGACGGGTGATTTGGGCGGTAATCGAGCGTAGGTGTGGAGACTTCCTGCGTATATTCCCTCGGACGAGTGAAGTTGCTTCAGATCTGGCCGGAACCAGCAACCTGCGGACCTGGTTCACCGTCAGATGAGGGGGACCCGGCCCACGCCGACGATGCTGCGGCCGGCCCGGGCGCGGGGCTCCACGCCCGCCCGGTGGACACCCGATCCGGGCCCGCGCGGCCGGGGCGGAACGACCCGTACCAGTGACCGCCAGGCGGAGGAGGAGACCATGCGCATCACGGGCGACCAGACGGCGCTGGCCATCGAGGGCCGCCTCGACGTGCGCACCGCCGCCGACGCGCGGGTCCGGCTGCACCAGGCCGTCGACGGCGGTCGGGGCGACCTCGTACTGGACCTCACCCGGCTGGAGTTCTGGGACGCCACCGGCCTCGGTGTGATCATGGGGACCCACCGCCGGGCCGGCCGGATCGGCCGCCGGCTGGTGCTGCGCTCCGTCCCGGCGCAGCTCCAGCGCCTGCTGGTGGCCACCCGGCTGCACCGCATCCTCGCCGTCGAGGGCGTCGTCCCCGAGCCCTACGGCGCCACGCTGCCCGCCCTCGGCCCGGTGCTCTAGGGCTCCCGCGCGCCCTCCGGGGAGGGACCGCCCTGCGCGGTCCGGACCGGATGTGCAAGAGTCTGCCGTCAGAAGACGGCCGCCGGGGACAGGACCGGCTCCTTCCCGCCCCGGCGGGGTGGGGGTCCCCCCGGCCGGAGGCAGGGGCGCACCCCCGGTCCGGAACGGCCGTACCGAGTCGTCGGCCGACCAGGGGCGGAGCAGATCGTGGGACAGCCATCCGGTGAGTTCCGGCAGGAAGCCGTCCGCACCCGGGGCGGTGAGCTGGTCTCCGGGGCCCTGCTGGTGACCGTCGGCACCCCGGAGGGGTCCGAGGTCCGGCCCTGCCCCGAGGAGTGGCGGCCCCGCCCGCGCCGGATCGGGCGCACCGAACCCGCCCGCGGACCGGTCGGCGGCCCCGGCCGCGCGGTCGGACCGCTCGCCCTCGGCGCCGGCCCGGCCGACCTGCCGCTGCTCGACCGCGAGGCCGACATCGCCCACCTGCTCGGCCTGCTCGCCGAGGGGCGTTCGATACGCCTGGTCGGCCAGGCCGGCTCGGGTCGCAGCGCCCTGCTCTCGGCGGTCGCCGAGGCGGCGGGCGACCTCGCGCCCGGCGGCGTCGTCCAGCTCTGCGGTCACCGCCGCACCGGCGACGACCTGCTCCAGGACCTCTTCGCCGCCACCCACCAGGCCCCCGGCTTCCGGCCCGACCCGGGGCAGCTCGCCGAGCACCTCGCGCAGGTCGGCGCGGTCGTGGTCGTCGACGAGGTCGAACCGGTCGGCGCGGAGCTTGAGCGGGTGCTCGCCGCCGCCCCCGACTGCGCCTTCCTGATCTCCGTCGCGCCCGACAGCCCGCCGCTGTCCGCCGACTCCCGGCTGCGGGACCACCTGGTGGCCGGGCTCTCCCGGTCCGCCTGTCTCACGCTCGCCGCCCGGCTGGCCGGCCGGCCGCTGGACGCGGCCGAGAAGGCCTGGGCGGTCGACCTCTGGTTCGAGTCCGAGGGGCTGCCGCTGCGCTTCGTCCAGGCCGCCGCGCTGCTGCGTCAGCGGGACGTCGCCGTGGACGCGCTGGTCGCCGCGGAGGAGGACCGGCTGGACGTCTTCGGCGCGGTCGAGGAGCCCGACCGGCACCCCGACCCGGCGGTCCGTGAGAGCGAGCTGCGCGGGGCCGTCCCGCTGCCGTCGGTGGCCGAGAGCGCCTCGCCCGCCGTCCGGCTCGCCGAGGGCCTCAGCGAGCCGGCCCAGGCCGTGCTGAGGCTCGCGGTGGCGCTCGGCGGCGAGTGCCCGACCGCGCCGCACCTGCCCGCGCTGATCGACGTCGGCCAGGGCGAGAGCGCGCTGCACGAACTCGCCGACGCCGGGCTGGCGGTGTCCATCGGCGGCCACCACCGGCTCACCGCGGGCGCGCTGGACCTGCTCGCCCCGCACTGGCCGGCCCGCCGCAGCATCGACGGCGCCGCCCAGCACTTCGCCTGGTGGGTCGGGCACAGCTCGGTCTCCACGGAGCAGATCGCCGCCGAGGCGGAGGTGGTGATCGGGGTGCTGCTGGCCGACCGGGCCGCCGGCCGGCACGCGGCCGTCCTGCGGCTGGCCCGGGCGGCCGGCCCCGCGCTGGCCCTGGCGCTGCGCTGGGGCGCCTGGGAGCGCGCCCTGCTGCTCGGCCTGGAGGCCGCCCGCAACACCGGCTCCCGGGCCGACGAGGCCTGGTTCCACCACGAGTTGGGCGTCTACGCGATCTGCGTCCGGGAGCCCGGGCGGGCCGTCGCCGAACTGGAGTCCGCCCTCACCCTGCGGGCCGCGCTCGGCGAGCCGCGCGGGGCCGCCGGCGCCCGCCGGATGCTCGATCTGCTGCGCGCCGACGGCCGGCAGCTGCCCGCCGCGGCGACGACCGCCCCGGCGCCCGTCCGACGTCCCGTCATCCGGGCCATCGCGCAGGTGCCGTGGCGGTTCAAGACCACCCCCGGCACGGCCGGCGGCACCCGGCGCACGGTGATCGCCGCCTCGGCGGCCGTCCTCGCGCTCGGCGTGCTGGGGACGGCGGTCGGGCTGAGCGTCACCGGGCCGGACGAGCACCGCGGCAACGACCCGCTCAGCAGTACGGACGACGGCACCGGCCTGCCGGCGGGGCGGCCGGCGCCCCGGCCGAGCCTGAGCCCCGAACCGACGCTGTCCGACGACGCGTCGGGCTCGCAGGGCCCGCAGACCCCGCCCGCGCAGGACCCGGCGGGCCCGGAGTCGTCGGCGGGCGGCGGGACTTCGCACTCGCCCTCGGCGTCCGGGTCGGCGTCGAAGAAGCCGAGCAAGTCGCCGACCGCGACCGGCTCGCAGTCGCCGTCCCCGGGCCAGTCGCAACCGCCGGTGGTCCCGTCCGTGCCGCCGCCCGGCGGTTCGGGGCCGGGGGGTGGCGGTGGCAGCGCCGGCGGTCAGCCCGGGGGGAACAGCCCGACGGCCCCGGCTCCGACCACCACCTCGGCCTCGCCCTCGGCGACCGTCAGCCCCTCGAACAGCGCGACGCCGTCGGGCTCGACGAGCCCGACGGCGCCTCCGTCGTCGTCCTGACGGATCAGGGCGCGGCGGTCAGAACAGCTTGAGCTTGTCGTCGTCGATGCCGCGCAGTCCGTCGTAGTCGAGCACCACGCAGCCGATGCCGCGGTCGGTGGCGAGGACGCGGGCCTGCGGCTTGATCTCCTGCGCGGCGAACACGCCCTTCACCGGGGCGAGCAGCGGATCGCGGTTGAGCAGCTCCAGGTAGCGGGTGAGCTGCTCGACGCCGTCGATCTCGCCGCGGCGCTTGATCTCGACGGCGACGGTCGTGCCGTCGGAGTCGCGGCAGAGGATGTCGACCGGGCCGATCGCGGTCGGGTACTCGCGGCGGATGAGCGACCAGCCGGCGCCGAGCACCTCCATCCGGTCGGCCAGCAGCTCCTGGAGGTGTGCTTCGACACCGTCCTTGATCAGGCCGGGGTCCACCCCGAGTTCGTGGGAGGAGTCGTGGAGCACCTCCTCCAGCGTGATGATGAGCTTCTCGCCGGCCTTGTTGATCACTGTCCAGACCCCGTCGCCCACCTTGAGGGTGCACGGCGGGGACATCCAGTTGAGCGGCTTGTAGGCGCGGTCGTCGGCGTGGATGCTGACGCTGCCGTCGGCCTTGACCAGGATGAGCCTGGTGGCGGAGGGCAGATGGGCGGAGAGCCGACCGGCATAGTCGACTGAGCAGCGGGCAATTACGAGACGCACGGTCGACCACGCTAGCCCACCGGGGCCAGTTGATGCGATTCCGCGACGGCCGGGTGAAGAATCCGCGAACCCCGCGAACATGGAAGTTCGGCGATCCCGCGAATGCCTGTCGGCACTCTGGCGCCCATTCCCACGGGCAGCTACGGTGTGTGACGGCTTGCTTGCAGCGGAGCTGTCAACGGGGACGGAGACTTCAGATGAACGATCCAGCAGGATCCGGCCAATCTGGTGCAGCAAGGCGTATTTACGGAGCAATCCACAGGAATCCCCGGCCTCGCCCCCGATCGGCTGCCACGCTGTCCTGAGCGGCCGGTGCCCCCGACGCGTCCTCCGACGCGGCCTCGGCGCCGCCGCCTCCGCGCGGTGCCGGAAACAGCCGTCCGACGGCGTTCCGGACATCACGCGCGTTTCGCCCACCCTCACCCTCAGCTTGGACTACGCATCACCACCCGGGCGCCGCGCGGGTGGACCGCGAGAGGAGAATCCATGTCGCTCGACGTCTCACCGGCCCTGCTGGAAAAGGCCGAGCGGGGCGAGGTCGACGAGCGGGAATTCGTCGACTGCGTCCGCGTCTCCCTGCCGTACGCCTGGGAGCTGATCAGTTCGCTGGTCGCCCAGGCGAAGGTCGACGGCACCGACTTCGCCGACAACCACGTTCCGCCGCCCAGCGAGCAGGCCCGCGGCCAGCTCCTCCGGGCCCTCGCCAGCGACGCCATCCGGGGTGCGCTGCAGCGCCACTTCGGCGTCCGGCTGGCCTTCCAGAACTGTCACCGGGTGGCGGTGTTCCTGCCGTCGGACTCCAACGAGGCGCGGTTCGATCGCTTCACGTCCGTCCGGGAGCAGCTGCTCAACCAGTCTGAGGAACTCCGGGACTGCTGATCGCGCGGGCCGACCGTGCCGTTCGACGGCGCGGGGAACGCCGGTGCCGCCGCCGCGGCACCGGAACCGCCACCGGGCCGCCCCACTCCGCTCAGGGGAGGGGCGGCCCGGCGACGTCAGCCCAGCTGCGGCAGCACCTCGGAGCCGAGTCGGGCGATGTTCCGCAGGGTGGCCTCACGGTCGCCGCTGCCCTCGGCGAGGAGGGCGAAGCGCCGGATGCCGGTGCGCTCGGCGGTGGCCAGCAGCCGGTCGGCACACTGCTTCGGCGTTCCCACCGCGTGCAGGTCGCAGAGCAGTTCGGTGTACGCGTGCGGGTCGCGCATCTTGCGCTCCCGGCCGTCCACCGTGCGGTGGGCGCCGAGCCCGTACTCGAACCAGCCGGGCATCGCGCGCAGCAGCGTGGCCCGGGCCGTCGAGGTCCGGTCGTCGACCTGCGCCACCCCGGCCGCGACGTGCTGGCGGCCGATCCGGCGCAGCTGCTCCTCGCCGCGCCCGGCGGCCAGCCAGGCGGTGCGGTAGAGCTCCAGCATCCGCAGCTTGTCGTCGTCCCCGGAGTGCATGCCGAGCAGCATCGGCAGGCCGCGTTCGGCGGCGAGCCGGACCCCGCCGGGTGAGGTGCAGGCCACCACCAGCGGCGGGCCGGCCACCGGGCGCCCCGAGGCGGTGAGTTCGTCGACGGGCGCGTCCGCCTCCACCCGCTGGCGGGGGAAGCGCAGCAGCCCGGACTGGTCGCCGAGCCCGAGCCAGGCGCCGAGGTCGGGCCGGCGGGGCGGTTCGGTGGCACGCGGCACCACGGCCACCTCGGGGAAGCTGAACTGCGGGCCGTCCGCGCCCACCCGGGAGCCGCGCAGCCAGCGCAGCAGCAGGTCGAGCCGCTCCGGGAAGCCCTGCTCGAAGGCCTCCACCCCGCCGCCGAAGACATCGAGGTCGATCCACGGACCGCCGCGCCCCACCCCGAGCGTGAAGCGCCCGCCGGAGACCAGGTGCAGCATCGCGGCCTGCTCGCCGAGGGCCACCGGGTGCGCGGTGGAGAGCACGCTGACCGCCGTGCCGATCCCGATCCGGCGGGTGCGGCCGAGCAGCATCGCGGCGAGCGTGGCCGCGTTCGGGCAGACGCCGTAGGGGACGAAGTGGTGCTCGGCGAGCCAGACGCTGTCCAGGCCGGCCCGTTCGGCCTCGACGGTGGCCCGGACCGTCCGGTCCAGCGCCTCGCCGTGGGTCTGTCCGGGGAACTGGGCCGAGAGCAGGAAGGCACCGACCTTGACCGGTGCGGTGTCCGCGGGGCGTGCGGCGGAGCGCTGGGGCGCCGGCAGGGGGGCGCCGGTGGCGGTGGCCGGGCCGGCGGTCGTCGATGCCGGGCCGACGGTGGGCGGCCGGACTCCGACGGGTCGGCGGGTCTCGGCGCGGGCGCTGGTCTTGGTCATCCTTGGGCCTCCTCGGGTGCGCGCAGGGTCTGCGGGCCCCGCCTCTCCCCTTGTGAGTAACCGATGTCATGTGCCAATGGCACGCCGAACCACGAATTTCACAGAAGAACGGGTGGATATCACGGGAAACACCGAAGCGCCGGGCGGCGCCGTGATAGTGGCTTCGAGTGGTGCGCGCCGGCCGTAACCTGGAACGGTCACGAGCCCCCGTAGAGAGGTAGCCAGACGTGTCGCCCCGCCGCAACCGGATCAAGAGCGCAGCCGATCACGAGGACTCGGCGCCGGCCGCTCCGCTCGGCGGCGCGCTGCGCCGCACCGAGAGCTACCGGGGGGACGAGTGGGTGGTGCAGACGGTGGCCGGCACCGCCGGCCGGCACTACCGCTGCCCGGGCTGCGACCAGGAGATCCCGCCGGGCGTGGGCCACGTGGTGGCGTGGCCGATGTACGGGGCCGGGGTGGACGACCGCCGGCACTGGCACCGGGCGTGCTGGGGCGCCCGCGACCGCCGGGCCTCGAACATCCAGCGCGGCCGCGGCGCACCCCGGTACTGAGGGCGCCGCGGCCGCGTCGGCGAGCCGGTCAGGCGTCGCGGTTCTTCAGCACCAGCGCGCCGCCGACCAGCGCGGCCACCGTCCAGGCCAGGCAGATCGCGAAGCCGGCCCACGGCCCGTACGGCTGGTTGTGCTGCTCGTAGACGAGCATCATCCGCGAGCCCGCGTAGTCGGGGAAGTAGTGCGCCAGCGTCTTGACCTTCGGCACCGCCGAGAGGATCGGCGAGAGCAGGAAGAAGAACGGCACCAGCACGCCCAGCGCCAGCGTCTGGTTGTGCAGCATCGCGGTGACGCCGGCCGAGAAGAGGCAGAGCAGCGTCAGGTACATCGCCGCGCCGAACACCGCGCGCAGCACGTGCGGCTCGCCGAGGCTGGTGGAGTGGTCGCCGAGCAGCGCCTGGCCGACGAAGAACGTGATGAACGCGGTGACCAGGGAGACCGCGAAGGCCAGCGCGCCGAGCACCACCGTCTTGCCGGTGAGCAGGGTCCCGCGCTGCGGGACGGCCGCCAGGGTGACCCTGATCATCCCGCTGCTGTACTCGTTGCCGACCGCCAGCACGCCGAAGACGATGATGGCCAGTTCGCCGAGGATGATGCCGGAGAAGGCCGTCCCGGTGGCGTCGAACGGGCTGTCCGCGTCGCCCCGGAACTCCTCGAAGTTGTTGTTGGTGAGCAGCGACAGCAGGGCGCCGATACCGAGGGTGACCACGAAGGCCAGCGCGAGCGTCCAGACCGTCGACCGGACACTGCGGATCTTCGTCCACTCGGAGCGCAGCACCGCGGGGAAGGACGCCATCTCAGTTCTCCTTCTGCTGTACGGCCGCCGGCTCCTGCTGCGCCGCCGCGCCCTGCCAGTTCGCGCCCCAGGTGCCGGGCGCCCCGGCCGCGTCGCGGCCCTCGCCGCTCCCGGCGTGGTACTCCACCGAGTCGGCGGTCATCTGCATGAAGGCCTCCTCCAGCGAGGCCTGCTGGGGGCTCAGTTCGTGCAGCACCACCCCGTGGGCGGCGGCCAGGTCGCCGAGCGCGGCGAGCTCGCCGTCGACCACCTCGTAGGAGCCGTCCGGGCCCGGTTCGCCGCGCAGCCCGGCACCGGCCAGGACGTCCAGCAGCCGCTCGGGCTGGGGGCTGCGCAGGCGGACGGCGGTGCGGGAGTTGCGCCGGATGAACTCGGCCATCGGCAGGTCGGCGAGGAGCCGGCCCCGGCCGATGACGACCAGGTGGTCGGCGGTGACGGCCATCTCGCTCATCAGGTGGGAGGAGACGAAGACGGTCCGGCCCTCGGCGGCGAGGCGCTTCATCAGGTTGCGGATCCAGAGGATGCCCTCCGGGTCGAGCCCGTTGACCGGCTCGTCGAACATCACGATCTCCGGGTCCCCGAGCAGGGCGGAGGCGATGCCGAGCCGCTGGCCCATGCCGAGCGAGAAGCCGCGGGCGCGCTTGCGGGCGACCGGGGTGAGGCCGACCAGGGCGAGCACCTCGTCGACCCGCCCGGTGGGGATGCGGTTGCTCTGGGCGAGCCAGAGCAGGTGGTCGCGGGCGGTCCGGCCGGGGTGGACGGCCTTGGCCTCCAGCAGTGCCCCGATGTACTTCAGCGGCTCGCTGAGCTGCCCGTATCTCTTGCCGTCGATGGTGACGCGGCCACCGGAGGGCCGGTCGAGGTCCAGGATCATCCGCATGGTGGTGGACTTGCCGGCGCCGTTGGGGCCGAGGAACCCGGTGACCACACCCTGCGGCACCTGGAAGCTGAGCCGGTCCACCGCGAGCGTCTTGCCGTAACGCTTGGTCAGTTCGTGCAACTCGATCATTCGCGCTCCCTCACTCTCCGTCAGGCTATGACAAACCGGACAGGGTGGCCCGCTGAGTGGGCCCGCCGGGCGCACCGAACTACGGTGGGCGCATGACCCAGCTCCCCTCCGCATTGTCGGTCCGCGAGAGTGGTACCGGAATGCCCCTCGTGCTCCTGCACGCCTTCCCGCTCGATGCCTCGATGTGGTCCGCCCAACTGGACGGGCTGCCCGGGACGACCGGCCACGAGGCCCGGGTGCTCGCGCCCGACCAGCGCGGCTTCGGCAGTACCGAGCTGGGCACGGACGAGCCCTCGCTGGACGCGGTGGCCGACGACGTCGCCCTGCTGCTGGACGCGGCCGGGATCGACCGGGCGGTGATCGGCGGTCTCTCGATGGGCGGGTACGTGGCGCTCGCCTTCGCCCGCCGCCACCCGCGGCGGATGGCCGGTCTGCTGCTGGCCAACACCAAGGCGACCGCCGACACGGACGCCGCCCGGGCCAACCGCGAGCGGATCGCCGCCACCGTCCTGGCCCGGGACAGCGTCCAGCTGCTGCTCGACGAGCGGATGGCGGCGGGCCAGCTCGGGCCGGACTCCGGGCACCTGGTCGACCGCGTCCAGGGCATGATCGCCGCCGCGTCGCCGGCGGCGGTGGCCTGGGCGCAGCGGGCGATGGCGGCCCGGCCGCAGACCCTGGACGTGCTCGCCGGGGTACGGGTGCCGACCGCCGTCGTGGCGGGGGAGCTGGACGGCCTGATGCCGCTCGAAGAGGCCGAGCTGATGGTGCGGGCGCGGCCCGACGCCGAGTTGACCGTCATCCCCGGCGTGGGGCACCTGAGCGCGCTGGAGGCGCCGGAGGCGTTCGACGCGGCGGTGCGCGGGCTGCTGGCGCGGGTGACGCGATGAAGGAGGAGCGGGCGGAGACCGGCGGCTGGGACTTCTCGGCGCTGGAGGTGACCGGCCGGGTACCGGTCACCAACCGCGGGGAGGGGCTGCTCGAACTGACCCTGGAGCCGCTCGGCGAGGACTACTGGATGCGTCCGGGGGAGACCTTCATCGTCACCTCGTACGGCGACTACGGCTCCGGACACCCCTTCGAGGTGCAGTACTGGCGGGACTCGGTCTCGGTCTGGTGCACCTCGTGGTTCGGCACCGTCTCGGACGACGACGGCAACCAGCTGAGCTGTGGCCACCAGCGGCCCGACGGGGCCTATCCGCGGTGAACCCGGGGAGTGGGGAGTCGGGCCGGCCGACTTCCCGCTCCGGGCCGCCAGGGGCCGCCAGGGAGCCGCCCCGGGGCCGTCGCCGGGGGACAGCAGGACGGGCCCCCACCCGCAAGGGTGGGGGCCCGTCCTGCCGCGGCGTCAGCGCGACTGCTGGGCGGGCACGCCCATGGTGTCGTCGTTCGGCAGCGAGGCGGCGGCCACGGCCGCGCCGGTCAGCGTCGCCAGCATCTCGCGGACGTTGGTCAGCTGGGCGTTGATGCTGTCGCGGCGGTTGGTGAGCGCCGCCAGCTCGCGCTCGGACTCGCTGCGGATCCGGTCGGCCTTGGCGTTGGCGTCGGCCACGATGTCCTCGGACTGGCGCTGGGCCGTCTCCACCGTCTGGCGGGCGCGGCGCTCGGCGTCGGTGCGCAGCTTCTCGGCCTCCAGGCGCAGCTGCTCGGCCCGGTGCTCGATCTCGGCCAGGCGCTTCTCGGCCTTGGCCTGACGGGCGGCCAGGTCGCGCTCGGACTGCTCGCGGCGCTTGGCCAGGTTGGTCTCGAACTCCAGCGCGGCCTGGGCGGCCTTGGTGCGGGTCTCCTCGAAGAGGGCGTCCGCCTCCTCGCGCTTGTTCTGGGCGTCCTTGTTGGCCTCGGCGCGCAGCTGGGCGCTGTCGCTCTTGGCCTTGTCGACGATCCGCAGACCCTCGTCCTCGGCCTTGGCCTTGCGGTCCTTGGCGTAGTTCTCGGCCTCGGTGCGGACCTGCTGGGCGGCGGCCTCGGCGAGCTCGCGGTGCTGCTCGGCAGCGCGGTGCGCCTCGTCGCGCAGGTCCTTGGCCTCCTCCTCGGCGAGTCGCAGGATCTTCTCGACCCGGGCGCCGAGACCGGCGTAGGAGGGCTCCGCCTCGGTGACCGCCGCCTGCGCGGTCTGGGTCTCCAGGTGGAGCTCCTCGATGCGCTTCTCCAGCGCGCTGATCCGGGTCAGGGCACTGTCACGGTCGGCCACCAGCTTGGTGATCCGCTCGTCGACCTGGGCGCGCTCGTACCCACGGCGCACCAGGTCGAAGCCGTGAGGGGAGTGACTGTCGCTCATGGGGTTCTGGGCTTCCTGTCGTCAAACCGCTGAGGTGGTTGAGGGAATCCTGACACGGTACCGGAGTGTCGTCGGCGAAATGCCGTTGTCTTGCGGAGAATGTCCGCTCAATCGGGTGGTGCGCTGCCGGAACGATTGCCACCCGACCGGGGGGAGCCGACTCCGGCACCCGCCTTGGCCCCCCCGTCTTTCTTGCTCGTACTTCCCCCGTTTGCCTGCACGACCGGTGACGGTGCTTCGAACGCCTCCAGCGCGGACAGCACGTCCTGCACCCTGGAGATCTCGGTGTTGATGTCCTTGCGGCGGCGCACCAGCTCGTCCAGCTCGCGCCGGCCCTCGTCGGTGACCCGCTTCGCCTCGGTCCGTGCCTCGGCGAGCACCCGCTCGGCCTCCGCCTTCGCCAGCTCGATCTGCTCGTCGGCGGCCTCGTCGGCGGTCCGCAGGCGCTTCTCCGCCTCGGCCGCCGCCGTCTCGATCCGCTCCTCGGACTCCTCCTGGGCGGACTTCAGCTTGGCCTCGGCCTTGATGATCAGGGCCTCGGCGCGGTCGGTCGAGTCGGCCAGCTTGGTCTCGGCCTCCTTCAGCAGGCCCTCGGCCTTGCGGACGGCCGAGATCCGGACCTTGCTGGCCTCGGCGGACGCCTGCGAGTTCAGCTCGTTGGCGTGCTCCTCGGCGGCCGCGATCAGCGCCGCCGCCCGCTCCTCGGCCTCGGCGACGGCGGCCACCGCCTGCTCCTCGGCCTCGGTCAGCTGCTCCTGGGCGGCCGTCACCAGCGCGTCCACCCGCTCGCCGGCCGACTTCATCGCCTGCGCGTTCTCCTTGCGGGCGCGCTCGTGCAGGGCCTCCACCTCGGCGTCGGTGCGCTCGCGCAGCTCCTCGGCGCGCTCGCGGATCGCGGTGGCGTCCCGGCGGGCCTCGGAGAGCAGGGCGTCGGCGTCGGCCCGGGCCTTCTCGACCGCGGCCTGTCCGGCCGCCTCGCCGGCCGCGACCAGCCGGTCGGCCTCCTTGCGGGCGGCCGCGACCATCGCGTCCGCCTGCTCCTCGGCGGCGGCGGTGGTGGCCAGCGCGGTGGTCTGGGCGTCCTCGCCGAGCGCCTCGGCGTCGGCGAAGGCCCGCTCCAGGACGGACTTGGCCTGCTCGCGGGTGGCCTTGTCGAAATGCTCGGCGGCCTCGCGGATCTCCGCGTCGAAGGCGTCGGCGCGGGCGTGGGTGTCCGCGTCGTAGTCGTCCGCGAGGGACCGGGTGGCCAGCGCGTACTCCTCGGCCTCGGCCCGCAGCGCGGCGGCGAACTCCTCGGCCTCGGCGATCGTGGCGGCGGCCCGCTCCTCGCCGGCGGCCACCGTCCGGGCGGCCCGGTCCTCGGCGGCGGCGCGCTGCTGCTCGGCGTTCTCCCGGGCGGCGTGCAGTTCGGCCTCGGCCTCGGCGCGCAGCTGCTCGTCGTAGGCCTGCGCCTCGGCGCGGCGGCGGGCCAGCTCGGCCTCGGCGGCCTGGCGCTCGCCGGCCAGCTCCAGCTCGGTCTGCTCGCGCAGCGCGGTCGTCTCGGCGGCGGTCCGGGCCCGCAGGTCCGCGGTCTCCCGGTCGGCCAGGGCCCGCTGTTCGGCGGTCTCCCGGTCGGCGCTCTCGTGCTGCTCGGCGATCGCGCGGGCGGTGCGCTCGCGCAGCTCGGCGGTCTCCCGGTCGGCCAGCGCGCGCTGCTCGGTGGTCTCCCGCTCGGCGGTGTCGCGCAGTTCGGCGGCGGCCTGCTCGGCCTCCCGGCGGACCTCGGCGGCCTCGCGCTCGGCGGTGGCCCGCAGCTCGGCGATCTGCAGGGACGCGGCCTCGTGCATCCCGGCCACCGACTGGCGGACCTCGGCGGCCTCGTCCTCGGCGTTGGCGACCAGCTCGGCGGCCTCGGCCCTGGCCGCGGCCGTCAGCTTCTCGCCGTCGACGCCGGCCTGCTCCAGCACCGCCCGCGCCTCGGCGCGGATCGACTCGGCGGTGGCACGCGCCTCGGACAGCTCCCGGCCGGCCTCGGCCCGGACGGTCTCGGCCTGCTCGGAGGCCAGGGCCAGGTCGGCCTCGGCCCGCTCGCGCAGCGCCGAAGCGGCGGCCTCGGCCTCGGCCGTCCGCTGCTCGGCGGCGGCCCGGGCGGCCTCCAGCGCCTCCTCGGCCTCCGCCCGCAGACGGGCCGTCTCGGCGGCGGTGTACTCGGTGAGTTCGGCGGCGGTCCGTTCGGCTTCGGTGCGGAGTCGGTCGGCGTGGGCCTCGGCGGCTTCGCGGAGCGCGGTGGTCTCGGCGGCAGTGCGCTCGGTGAGTTCGGCGGCGCTCTGTTCGGCTTCGGTGCGGAGTCGGTCGGCGTGGGCCTCGGCGGCTTCGCGGAGCGCGGTGGTCTCGGCGGCGGTGCGCTCGGTGAGTTCGGCGGCGGCCGTCTCGGCCTGCTCGCGGGCGGTCCGGGCGGCGGCCAGCTGCTCGGCGGTCTCCTCGCGCTCGCGGAGCAGACCGGCGGCGGCCTCCTCGCGCTCGCGCCGGCTCTCCTCGCGCAGCGCCTCGGCGGCGGCGTCGGCCTCGGCCCGGGTCCGGGCCAGCTCGGCGTCGGCCTCGGCGCGCAGCCGCTCGGCGTCGGCGACCGCGGCGTCCAGCACGGCGGTGGCCTCGGCCTGCGCGTCGGCCCGGACGGCCTGCGCGTCGGCGTTCGCCCCGGCCCGCACCCGCTGATCGAACTCGGTTGCCTCGCGGCGCAGTTCGGCGGTCTCACGCTCGGCGGCGGAGCGGTTCTCGGCGGCCGCGGCCTTGGCCGCGGCGAGCGCGTCCTGGCCCTGCTGCTCGGCACCGGCGACGATCTTCTCGGCCTCGGCGCGGGCCCGGTCGAGGGTCTGCTCGGCGCGGCCCTGGGTCTCGGCGGCCTGCTGCTTGGTCTGCTCGCGCAGCCGCTCGATCTCGGCGGCCGCGCCGGCGCGCAGCTCGTCCGCGTCGGTCTTGGCCCTGGTCAGCAGCTCCTCGGCGGTCTTCGCCGACTCCTCGATCTGCACGACGGCCTGCCGGCGGGCCTCGCCGCGGACCCGGTCGGCCTCGGCGGCGGCCTGGGCGCGCAGCTCCTCGGCCTCGGCCCGCAGCCGGGCGGCCTCGTCCTGCATCTGCCGGACCCGCTCGCGGATGCCGGCCGCGTCGTCCAGGGCGGCGTTCTGGGCCTGCTCGACGGCGGCCTGCGCCTGCTCGCGCAGCCGCTCCGCCTCGGCGGCGGCCTCGGCGCGGATCCGCTCGGCCTCCGTGGTGGCCTCGGCCCTGGCGGTCTCGGCGTCCTGGTTGGCCCGGCCCAGCATCTCCTCGGCCGTCTTGGCGGCCTTGGCGAGGTGGACGGTGGCGTCCTTGGCGCCGGCCGCCCGGCCGGCCTCCTCGGCCTCGCTGCGCAGCTGCTCGGCGGCGGCCTCGGCCTGGGCCCGCAGCTCGGCGACGTCGCGCTCGGCCTGCGAGCGCAGCTCCGCGATGGCGGCCTCGGCCTCGGACCGCAGCTGGCCGGCGACCGACTCGGCGGTGGCGCGCAGCCGTTCGCTCTCCTCGGCGGCGGCCGCCTTGGCGGCCTCCGCCTCGGCCTGCTTGGTGGCGGCCTCGGCCCGGATGGCCTCGGCCTGCTTGGTCGCCTGGGCGACCATCCGGGCGACCTCGGCGCGGGCGGTCTGCGAGCGCTGCTCGCTGGCGGCCTCGCCGTCGGCGACCTTGCGGACGGCGGCGGCCTCGGCATCGGCCTGGAGCTGCTCGGCGGCGGCCTCGGCCTGGGCGCGGAGCTCGGCGGACTCCCGACGGGTGCGCTCGGCCTCGGCGATCGCCTCGGCGCGCAGCCGCTCGATCTCGGCCTGGGCGTGGGCGAGCGCCTCCTCGGCGCGGGCCTGCTCGGCGCTGGCGTGCTCCTTGAGCCGGCCGATCTCGGCCTGTGCGGCGGCGAGCTGCTGTTCGGCGGCGGCGTGCGCGGCGGCCAGCTGCTGCTGGGCCTCGCCGCGGGCGGCGTTCACGTCGGCGGCGGCCTGGGCGCCGGCCTGCTGGGCCTGCTCGGAGGCGGCGCGCAGCAGGCGCTCGGCGTCGGTCTGGGCACGGTGGAGGGCGGCCTCGGCGGCGGCCTGGGCCTCACCGCGGGCGGCGTCGACGTCGGCGGCGGTCTGGGCGCGGGCGTGGTCGGACAGCGCGGCGGCCTCGGCGCGGGCCGCGGCCATCATCCGCTCGGCCTCGGCGCGGGCCTCCTGGAGCAGGCGCTGGGCCTCCTGCTCGGTGCCGGCCCGGGTCTGCTCGGCCCAGTTGACGTTCTCGTTGACGTGCTGTTCGGCGCTGCGCCGCAGCTCGGTGAGCTCGTCCTCCAGCTGGCGGCGGCGGGCGGCCAGCTCGGCCTCCAGCCGGGCGGTGCGCTCGGCGGCCTCGGCCATCAGGCGCTGGGTGGCCTGCTGGGAGTCGCGCAGCTGCCGCTCGGCGTCGGCACGCAGCTGCTGGGCCTGCATCTCGGCGGTGCGGAGCAGCTGCTCGGCCTGGCCGGAGACGGCGTCGAAAGCACGCGGCTGGGCGAGCATGCGACGGGACTCGTGCAGCTTGGCCCGGAGCACCTCCACCTGGTAGGCGAGGTCCTCGGCATGCTCGACGGTCTTGTCCCGCTCCTTGCGAGTCCGATCCATCTCGGCCTCGAACTGGGAGAGGTGATCGTCAACCTCGTAGCGGTCGTAGCCCCGCACTCCGCGGTCCCATCCATCTCCTGGTCGCGTCCTCGACCCGGCCGCACCCCGGCTCCCGTGTCCGGGGCCCCGGTCCGACTGGTCCTTGCATCCGCAGCCGGTGGACGGCCCCTGTTCTGGTCGGGGGCGTCCGCCACGGTTGTCGAAGTCCTGGGCGTCGGAGCGCGGTCGTGCCGCGTTCCCCCGTCCGGGTGGACTCCTGGGCGAACTCTTGCCTTGTGGAGAATGGTGACAGATCCGAACTGCGACTGTTCAGCCGTGCCCGCGTAATGGACTCCCCTGCGACGGGCCGGTCCACCGCTGGGCGGACAGGCCTGTCATCGGCCGTGCCCGTCGCCTCCGTCGCCCGGAGTCTTCGCGCACCTGGGCATTGTAGTGGGAGCGTCCCACGGGGGAATGGCCGCGTAGGGGTTTTCCGGGCATCGGGCGACATTACTGACGGGTCATGAGGGCCGCGGGCCCCTCGGCGGGCTCTGGGCGGACCCCCGGCGGGTGCCGTCGGAACCCGACGGCACCCGGGTGCGGGTCAGTGCTCGTCGTGCTCGCCGGGCTCTGCGGCGGTGACCAGCTCGGTCAGCACACCGCCGCAGTCCTTGGGGTGCAGGAAGGTGATCCGGGAGCCCATCGAGCCGATCCGGGGCTGCTCGTAGAGGACCCGGATGCCCTTGGCGCGGATGGACTCGGAGTCGCCGTCCACGTCGGCGGTGCCGAACGCGATGTGGTGGACGCCCTCGCCGTTCTTCTCCATCCACTTGCCGACGGCGGAGTCGGGCCGGGTGGGCTCCAGCAGCTGGAGGTAGGAGGCGCCGCCGTCACCGGTGTCGTTGATCTTGAGCATGGCCTCGCGCACCCCCTGCTCCTCGTTGACCTCGCTGTGGAACACCTCGAAGCCGTAGGTGGCGCGGTAGAACTCGACCGTCTTGTCGAGGTCTCGGCAGGCGATGCCGATGTGGTCGATGCGGGTGAGCACGGTGGCCTCCGGGTCTGGGCGGGCTACGGGACGGCAACAGTGCAGCGCATGCGGCCGGGGTGCGCCAGCGATCCGGGTGCGAGCCTGCTCACACGGGCGGGGTTCACCCGGACCGGGTTGACACGGTGTTGACTGGATCGTGCCAGTGCGCTCGATCACACCGTCGGTCCGGTGACGGACGGGTAGCAGGTCAGTACATTGAGCGGAATCCTCACCTGGCCACGACGTGCGAAGGGGCTCGTCCCATGACCAACACCACCTCTGTGATCGTTGCCGGTGCGCGGACCCCGATGGGTCGCCTGCTCGGTTCGCTCAAGGGTTTCTCCGGCGCCGACCTCGGGGCCGTCGCGATCAAGGCCGCCCTGGAGCGGGCCGGCGTCGCGGGGGACCAGGTCCAGTACGTGATCATGGGCCAGGTGCTGCAGGCCGGCGCCGGCCAGATCCCGGCCCGCCAGGCCGCCGTCAAGGCGGGCATCCCGATGAACGTCCCGGCGCTCACCATCAACAAGGTCTGCCTCTCCGGCCTGGACGCCATCGCGCTGGCCGACCAGCTGATCCGGGCCGGCGAGTTCGACATCGTGGTGGCCGGCGGCCAGGAGTCCATGACCAACGCCCCGCACCTGCTGCCGAAGTCCCGCGAGGGCTACAAGTACGGCGCGATCGAGCTGCTGGACGCGATGGCGCACGACGGCCTCACGGACGCCTACGAGAACATCCCGATGGGCGAGTCCACCGAGAAGCACAACACCCGCCTGGGCATCCCGCGCGACGTCCAGGACGAGATCGCCGCCGCGTCCCACCAGCGGGCCGCCAAGGCCCAGCAGAACGGCGTCTTCGAGGCCGAGATCGCCCCGGTGGAGATCCCGCAGCGCAGGGGCGAGCCGCTGGTCTTCAGCCAGGACGAGGGCATCCGGGCGGACACTACCGTCGAGGGCCTGGCCAAGCTCCGCCCGGCCTTCACCAAGGACGGCACGATCACCGCCGGCACCTCCTCGCAGATCTCCGACGGCGCCGCCGCGGTGGTCGTGATGAGCAAGGCCAAGGCCGAGGAGCTGGGCCTGAGCTGGATCGCCGAGATCGGCGCGCACGGCAACGTCGCGGGCCCGGACAACTCGCTGCAGTCGCAGCCGTCCAACGCGATCAAGCACGCGCTGGCCAAGGAGGGCCTGGAGGTCGGCGACCTCGACCTGATCGAGATCAACGAGGCGTTCGCGGCCGTCGCCCACCAGTCGACCAAGGACCTGGGCGTCTCCTCCGACATCGTCAACGTCAACGGCGGCGCGATCGCGCTCGGCCACCCGATCGGCATGTCCGGTGCCCGCGTGGTGCTGCACCTGGCGCTGGAGCTCCAGCGGCGCGGCGGCGGCGTCGGCGCGGCCGCGCTCTGCGGCGGCGGCGGCCAGGGCGACGCGCTGATCGTCCGCGTCCCGAAGGAGCAGGCCGCGAAGGCCTGATCATCCGACTTACCTCAGGGGCTGCGGACCGCCACCAGCGGTCCGCGGCCCTTCGGCGCTAGGAGCTCCTGATGATCGATGTCGCGACCCTGGTCGAGCAGGCCCGCGCGGGCCGGCCGCGTGCGGTGGCCCGGCTGATCTCGCTGGTCGAGAACGCCGCCCCGCAGCTGCGCGAGGCGATGGCGGCGCTGGCCCCCTACACCGGCCGGGCCTACACCGTCGGGCTGACCGGCTCGCCCGGCGTGGGCAAGTCCACCTCGACCTCCGCCCTGGTCACCGCCTACCGGCGGCTCGGCAAGCGGGTCGGGGTGCTGGCGGTGGACCCGTCCTCGCCGTTCTCCGGCGGCGCGCTGCTCGGCGACCGGGTCCGGATGCAGGACCACGCCACCGACCCCGAGGTGTTCATCCGCTCGATGGCCACCCGCGGCCACCTCGGCGGCCTCTCCTGGTCGGCCCCGCAGGCGCTGCGGGTGCTGGACGGGGCCGGCTGCGACGTGATCCTGGTGGAGACCGTCGGCGTCGGCCAGTCCGAGGTGGAGATCGCCGCCCAGGCGGACACCACCGTGGTGCTGCTCGCCCCCGGGATGGGCGACGGGATCCAGGCCGCCAAGGCCGGGATCCTGGAGATCGGCGACGTCTTCGTGGTGAACAAGGCGGACCGGGACGGCGCCGACGCGACCGCCCGGGAGCTCAACCACATGCTCGGCCTCGGCGAGAGCCGCGAGGCGGGGGACTGGCGGCCCCCGATCGTGAAGACCGTGGCGGCCCGCGGCGAGGGCGTCGACGAGGTGGTCGAGGCGCTGGAGAAGCACCGCGCCTGGCTGGAGGAGCACGGCGAGCTGGCCGTGCGCCGCCGCCGCCGGGCCGGCGACGAGATCGAGGCGATCGCGCTGGCCGCGCTGCGCTCCCGGATCGGCGACCTGCACGGGGACCGCCACCTGGCCACCCTGGCCGAGCGGGTGGTGGCCGGGGAGCTGGACCCGTACGGCGCCGCCGACGAACTGGTCGCCGGACTCACCCAGGGCTGAACACGACGAGGGGCCCGGTCACCCGTCGCACCGACGGCCGACCGGGCCCCGGCACAACCGGCCCACTCCGATCCCGCCCTGCCACCCACCCGACCCTCCGCGAGCCGAAGGGGCGCGCCGGTGCCGGCCTTCCGTAGCCGCGCCACCCACCCGACCCGCCCCGAGCCGAAGGGGCGCGCCGGTGCCGAAAGGGAGAAGCGAGGACGCCCCGAGGAACGAGGGGTGTTGGAGCGCCGACCGTCGGCGCCGGGTCAAGCACCCCGGAGGCGAGTGGGCGAAAGTACAGCGAGCGGGCGAAGTTACGCCCGGCCGCGGAGGTCCCGCAGGTGTTCGGCGACGGGGGCCAGGGCCTGGTACATCGCGTCCAGCTGCTCGGGGCTGAAGCGGTCGATGAAGTGCGTCCGGACGCTGCGCACGTGGTCCGGGGCGACCTTCTGCATGGTCTCCCAGCCCTGCTCGGTGAGGTGGGCGTAGAGGCCGCGCCGGTCGCCCGGACACTCCTGCCGCAGGACCAGCCCGGCCGTCTCCATCCGCGTGATCTGGTGCGAGAGCCGGCTCTTGGACTGCAGGGTCGCGGTGGCCAGGTCGGTCATCCGCATCCGCCGCTCGGGTGCCTCGGAGAGCACGACCAGGATCTCGTAGTCGTTGATCGCGAGGTTGTGCGGCTGGAGTTCGCGGCTGAGCTGGTAGTCCAGCAGCTTGGAGACCTCCAGGTGGGCGCGCCACAGCCGCTGCTCCCGGGCGCTGAGCCACGGAGTCCCCTCCTCCGGCTGCGAGGGGGGGACGTCGGCGGCGTCGATCGTGCGCGTATCCATGGTGCGAGCATACCGCATTTAGTTCAATCTTGTACGACTTTACAGGCCGAAACGCCGCCCGAGGTCGCCCAGGTTACCGAGCCCGGGCACGTTGAGGTTGCCCCCGCCGTGGCCCGCGGCCGCGGGCTGCGACGGCACCCCGCCCATCGGCACGCCCGCCTCGGCGTGCACCTGGCCGACGTTGCGGTCGGCCATCAGCACCTCGGTCGACTGCAGCAGCACCTGGCCGGCGCCGATGAACTCGAACTGGTGCTCCTCGCCGGACGCCCCGCCCAGGCCGGTCAGCCGGCGGATCCCGCCGATCACCCCGTGCATGTAGTCGTGGTCGTAGTGGTGGCACGGCGCCGGGCAGTCCGCCCAGCCGACCAGCGCCTGCGGGTCCACCCGGATCGGCGGCTCGACGAAGTGCACCGGCCCGTTGGACGCGGCCACGAACTTGCCGCTGCCGATCAGCGTGAGGAACCCGGGGATGATCGACTGCTTGAGCCGCAGCGTGGGCTCGTACGCCAGGAGGTTGCCCGAGCGGACGGTCAGGTTCCCCTCCTCCAGGTCGTAGGAGTTGAGGTCGAAGGCGCGGTCGGCCAGCAGCAGCTTGCCCCGGCCCTCGGCGACCACCCAGTCCGCCGCGTGCATCGGCGAGTTGAAGTGCTGACCGAGCATCCGGTCGATCGCCCCGGCGCCGACGCCCTTGAAGGAGATGTCGCCGTAGTAGGCGATCATCTTGCCCTTCTGCAGGAAGTACGACCCGTTCAGGTCGACCGAGAAGGCGTACGGGTTGACGTTGTCGTTCGCCGGCAGGCTGTGCACGTCGTGCACCACCGGGCCGGAGCCGTCCGGTGCCTTCGGCAGCGGGGCCTGGGCGCCCCCGTACTGCTCCTGGGCGTACTGCTGCGGCGGGTAACCCTGCTGCGGAGGCGGCGGGTAGCCCTGCTGCGGGTAGCCCTGCCCGGGCGGCGGGCCGTAGCCGGGCGGCGGCGGGGCGGCCGGGTAGCCGGGCTGGGTGGGCTGGTTGTACGGCGACGGCTGGCCGTACGGCTGCGGCTGGCCGTACGGGTCGTGCGGCTGCCCGTAGGGGGGCTGCGGCGGGTAGGACATCAGAGCTTCTCCTCGCTCGCCTGCACGAACACCGTGCCGTTCCCGGACAGCTCCAGCTGGAAGGCCTCGCCGGAGCCGCGTCCGATCATGTCGCGCCACCCCAGCGCGGTGGACAGCTTGTTCTGGACCTGGCCGCGGTGCGCGACGTAGGCCTGGGGGTCGACGTGGACCGGCTGGTGCGGGGTGATCGGCAGTTCGAAGACGCCGCCGTGCGCCATCACCGCCACCGCGCCGTGGCCGTCCAGCTTGGTGGTGAACAGGCCCTGCCCGGTCACCTGGCCGCGGACCATGCCCATCACGCCGCCCTGCGACCCCATGAACATCGTGGACTGCTGCAGCGAGCCCTCGAAGGCCAGCAGCCGGTCCGCCTCGACGTACAGGGTGTCGCCGGCCAGGTCGATCACGTGCACGTGGTGGCCGCCGTGGCCGAACATCACGGTGCCCTGGCCCTCGACGGTCATCAGCGGGGTGTCCTCGTTGGCCACCCGGCGGCCGATCATCGACATGACGCCGCCCTGGCCGCCGGTGAGGTTCGGCGTGAACCGGACCTCGCCGGTGTACGCGAGCATCGCGCCGCGCTGGCTGAACATCCGCTGCCCGGGGACGACCCGGGCCTCGATCATCTTGTTGTTGATCCTGGTGAACGGCATCAGACGTCGCCCCCGATGGTGATCTTCTCGGACGGCTGAACGTAGACCAGGCCCTCGCCGGAGAACTCCACCTGGACCGCCTCGCCGCCGCCCTCGCCGATGAAGGTCGACCAGCCGGCGCCCGACTTGAGGCTGCGGCTGAGGTTGCCGGTGTGCGCGACGTACGCCCCCGGGTCCACCCGCAGCGGCATGCCCTGGGAGACCCGCAGGATGATCGCCGGCCCCTTGGAGGTGAGCGCGGCCCAGCCGTGGCCCTCCACCTTGGTGGTGAACAGGCCGTTCCCGGAGGAGATGCCGTTGAGCCCGGTGAAGCTGGTGCCGGTCTTCAGCGTGCCCTCGGTGCAGAGGAGGTTGTCCGACTCGACGTAGAGCGTCTCGCCGTTCAGCCGGACCAGGTTGATTTCGGTGGCTCGGTCGGCGAAGTAGCAGGTGCCCTGCCCCTTCACCTCCATGACCGTCATCTGCTCACCGGTCAGCCGTCGGGTCACGACGCCGCGAAGCCCGTCACCGCCGCCGCTGAGCTTCTTGAAGTTCATCTGGCCGGTGTACGCGACCATCGAGCCGTTTCTGGCTTTCACGCCATCGCCCGTCATGTCGACGGCGAGCGTCTTGGACCCTTGGAGTCGAAACTGTGCCACCGCCGCAATGTAGCGGGATCCGGCAGCTCGGGGGGAGGGGGCGGGGTCGTTCTGGTACCTGTCTGCGACAAAACCGGCCCGTCGGACACCGGCTGTACCGGCTCCGTATCCCCTGCGTGTCCGCCGCCGGACCCCGGGCCCGTCGGCGCCGCACCCCGGGAGCGGGGTCGGACATGTGCTCGGTGATAATGGCGGGGATGCTTGTGAGCCGGTTCACAAGCGATCTTCGACTCCTGACTGAGGTGCCCATCGTGAACAGCAGTGCCGTCCACCGCCTGCGTCTGGTCTCCGGCCCCGAGGGCCTCTCGTTCCTCCTGCTGCTGGTCTGCTCGGTGCTCAAGCGCACCACCAGCTTCGACGCGGTGCCGGTGATGGGCATGATCCACGGGATCCTGTTCGTCCTGTACGTGGTGTTCTGGATCATGGCCTGGCAGGCGCAGAAGTGGGACGCCAAGCGCGGCATCCTGCTGTTCGTCCTCTCGGTGCTGCCCACCGGCGGCTTCTTCGCCGAGCGGACCCTCGCCAAGGAGGAGCGCGGCGAGCTCGCACCCGCCCGCGAGCCCGCCACCGCCTGATCGCCGCCCGAACGACCGCGGGCAGGCCGACAGGCTGCCGGGGCCTCCTCTCCCAGTGGGCCCCGGCAGCCTGTCGCCGTTTCCAGGTGTGGTTCCGGTGGTGACTAGTTGACGTTCACCGCGCTCCAGGCCGCGGCCACCGCCGCGTACTGGGTGCTGGTGGTGCCGTAGAGGTCACCGGCCGCCTTCAGGGTCGCCGTGCGGGCGGCCTTGTAGTTGGTGGTGGAGGTGAAGTAGACGGTCAGCGCGCGGTACCAGATCGCGGCGGCCTTGTCCCGGCCGATGCCGGTGACGGTGGAGCCGTTGGAGGTGGGGCTGTTGTAGCTGACGCCGTTGATGGTCTTGGCGCCGCTGCCCTCGGCCAGCAGGTAGAAGAAGTGGTTGGCCACGCCGGAGGAGTAGTGGACGTCCACGTTGCCGACCCCGGAGTACCAGGAGTCCTTGGACGCGCCGTCCTTCGAGGGCTTGTCCATGTAGCGCAGCGGGGTGCCGTTGCCGTTCAGGTTGAGCCGCTCGCCGATCAGGTAGTCCGGCACGTCCGAGGGCAGGTTGGCGTACCACTCGACCATGGTGCCGAAGATGTCCGAGGTGGCCTCGTTGAGGCCGCCGGACTCGCCGGAGTAGACCAGCCCGGCGGTGGCGGAGGTGACGCCGTGGGTCATCTCGTGGCCGGCCACGTCGATGGCGGTCAGCGGGTGGGTGTTGCCCGAGCCGTCGCCGTACGTCATGCAGAAGCAGGAGTCGTTCCAGAACGCGTTGACGTAGTTGGAGCCGTAGTGCACCCGGCTGCTCGCGCCGACGCCGTTGTTCTTGATGCCGCTGCGGCCGAAGGTGTTCTTGTAGTAGTCCCAGGTCGCGCCGGCGCCGTACTGGGCGTCCACCGCGGCGGACTGGGTGTTGGAGGCGAGCCCGTTGCCCCAGACGTTGTCCGCGTCGGTGTACAGCGCGTTCCCGCTGGCGGCGTTGCCCGTCCACTGGTTGCCGCGGGAGGCGTCCTTGAGCTGGTAGGTCGAGCCGCTCTGGGTGGTGGTCAGCGGGACGCTGCCGACGAAGACGCCCTTGCCGCTGCCGTTCGCGGTCTGGAACTCCTCGTGCGTGGAGAGCACCTCGCCGGTGGCCGCGTCGGTGACCAGCCGCTGGCTGCTCGGCGTGCCGTCGGCCCGCTCGCCCTTGACGACGGTCTGGTACGCCAGTCGCGGGTTGCCGTCGGCGGCCCAGACCACCAGGGTGGCCGTGCCCGCGCCGTCGACCCGGCTGATCGCCGACTCGTCCTTGTCCGCGGCGATGCCGACGGTGGCCCGGACGGCGCCGAGCGCCTGGGCGCCGGCCTTGTCGGCGGAGAGCGCCGGGGTGAGGCTCGGCAGCGAGAGCTGCCCGCCGAACGCCCGGTCCACCGAGGTGATCGCGCCGTTGGCCTTCTGGTGCACCACCAGGTCGCCGCCGAGGACCGGCAGGCCGCCCAGGGTCCGCTCGTAGCGCAGGTGACGGGTGCCGTTGGCGTCCACCACGGCGTCCTTGGCGACCAGCCGCTCCTGGTCGCCGAGGGCGAGCGCCTGCGCCACCGGCGCGGCCTCGCTGCCGGCCAGCGAGATCAGCGCGTCGTGCTGCTGCACCACCGAGGGCGCGGCGGCCTGGGCGGGGGCGGCGGCGACCTGGATGGCGCCGGCGAGCAGGGCGGTGGCGGAGAGTACGGCTCCGGCTGTCAGCTTTCGCTTCACGTACGGGGTTCCTTCCACGAAACCGCGTGTGCGCGGTCACGCCGCGTACCGGGGCGCCGGGGTTGGCGCCGTGGGGCGGTAGGGCGCTGACGTGCTGCTCCCGTGCGGTTCCGACGGCCGGTCGGTGGGTGGGGCGACAGCCGTCGAACGGGGCTTTGGTCAGAAGCATGACAACCGCAGGTCGTGAAAGGACAGGGCGCCGCCGGCGATTGGCCAGGTCTCGCCAGCCGTCGGGTACGGGTGGTTCCGGTGTGCCGGGTGACCGGTTCGGGGCGTTTCGTCCCGCTGGCGGGATCCCGCCAGCGGCCGCCCTTGTCGCCCGCCGCGGCCCTTGCTACGGCGCCGCTCCGGCCCTCCCCGGCCCGGCGCGGACGCGCGAACGCCCGGGGCCTCCCCTCCCAGTGAGGCCCCGGGCGCTGTCGAGCGGACGTCAGCTGACGTTGACGCCGCTCCAGGCCGCGGCCACCGCCGCGTACTGGGTGCTGGTGGTGCCGTAGAGGTCACCGGCCGCCTTCAGGGTCGCCGTGCGGGCGGCCTTGTAGTTGGTGGTGGAGGTGAAGTAGACGGTCAGCGCGCGGTACCAGATCGCGGCGGCCTTGTCCCGGCCGATGCCGGTGACGGTGGAGCCGTTGGAGGTGGGGCTGTTGTAGCTGACGCCGTTGATGGTCTTGGCGCCGCTGCCCTCGGCGAGCAGGTAGAAGAAGTGGTTGGCCACCCCGGAGGAGTAGTGGACGTCCAGGTTGCCCACGCCGGAGGACCAGGAGTCGGCCGAGCCGCCGTCCTTGGAGGGCTTGTCCATGTAGCGCAGCGGCGTCCCGTCGCCGTTGATGTCGATCTCCTCGCCGATCAGGTAGTCCGGCTTGTCGGTCGCGAGGTTGGCGGAGAACTCGACCATGGTGCCGAAGATGTCCGAGGTGGCCTCGTTGAGGCCGCCGGACTCGCCCGAGTAGTTGAGCCCCGCGGTGGCGGAGGTGACGCCGTGCGTCATCTCGTGGCCGGCCACGTCGATCTCGGTCAGCGGGTGGGTGTTGGCGTCACCGTCGCCGTACGTCATGCAGAAGCAGGAGTCGTCCCAGAACGCGTTGACGTAGTTCTTGCCGTAGTGGACCCGGCTGGTGGCGCCGACGCCGTTGTTCTTGATGCCGTTGCGGCCGAACGCGTTCTTGTAGAAGTCCCAGGTGGCCGCCGCGCCGAACTGCGCGTCCACCGCCGCCGACTGGGTGTTGGAGGCGAGGCCGGTGCCCCAGGCGTTGTCCGCGTCGGTGTACAGCGTGCCCGAGCCGGAGGTGCGGCCCTTGAGGTCGCTGGTGGACTGGTTGCCGCGGGAGGCGTCCTTGAGCTGGTAGGTCGAGCCGCTCTGGGTGGTGGTCAGCGGGACGCTGCCGACGAAGACGCCCTTGCCGGTGCCGGTCGCGGTCTGCACCTGCTCGTGGGTGGAGAGCACCTCGCCGGTGGCCGCGTCGGTGACCAGCAGCTGGCTGCTCGGGGTGGAGTCGGCGCGCAGGCCCTGGACGACCGTCTGGTACGCCAGTCGCGGCTTGCCGTCGGCGGCCCAGACCACGAGCTTGGCGGCGCCGGCCTGGCGCACCTCCCGCAGCGGCGCCTCGTCCTTGTCGACGGCGATGCCGACGGTCGACTGGACCGCGCCGGAGGCCTGCGCGGCGGCCTTGTCGGCCGGGATCTGCGGGGTGAGGCTCGGCAGGTCGATGGTCGCGGCGACGGCCTTGTCCACGGCCTCGACCGAGCCGTTCGCGGCCTCGTGCACCACCAGGTCGCCGCCGAGGACGGGCAGGCCGGCGAAGGTGCGCTCGAAGCGGAGGTGGCGGGTGCCGTCGGCGTCCACCACGGCGTCCTTGGCGACCAGTTGCTCCTGGCCGCCCAGGGCCAGGGCCTGCGCCAGCGGGCCGGTCTGACCGCTCGCCAGGGCGATCGCCGCCTCGCGCTGCTGCGCGGCCTGCGCCTGCGCGGCGGGGGTCGGGGCGGCCTGGGCGGCGGTGGTGCCCACCTGGATGACGCCGGTGAGGAGGGCGGTGGCGGAGAGTACGGCGCCGGCTGCGAGCTTTCGCTTCACGTACAGGTCCTTCCAGGGAAACCGCGGATGTGCGGTTGCGCCGCGTCCCGGGGTGCCGGGGTTGGCACCTGAGGGGCGGGACGGGCGCTGACGTGCTCCTGCTCCGTGCGGTCGAGCGGCGGTGCCACCGGTGAGTGGGGCGGTGGCTGCCGAACGGGGCTGGGCGAAAGCATGACAATCCAACAAGTGAAATGACAGGTCTTGTTCATCGATTGGCCAGGTCTCGCCAGCCCGGCGGAAGGTAAACGGGGCGACAAATCCGGTCGAACCACCCCGCCTTGCAGCGGGTTACCGCCCGAACCGAGGCCTGACTACGGGCCGAACGCCGGATCGGCGGCCAACCGGCGGCCGGCGGCGGGCGATTGGCGGTGGTTCACACCCCCGCAATGTGCTGGTACGGACCTGTGCGTCCCACTGGCGTGATCCCGCCACGTGTCGCGCTTGTCCACCATCAGGACGCCTGGTAACACCCTGGCCACCCGCCGGTACGGTAAGGGGCGTGGCCAAGCCCCTCGCACTCGACTTCGACCCGATCGCCCGCGCCGACGAGCTCTGGACCCGCCGCTGGGGCGGAGTCCCCTCGATGGCGGCGATCACCTCGATCATGCGCGCCCACCAGATCCTGCTCGCGCGGGTGGACGCCGTGCTCAAGCCGTACGGGCTGACGTTCGCCCGGTACGAAGCGCTGGTGCTGCTCACCTTCAGCCGGACCGGCGAGCTCTCGCTGTCCAAGATCGGCGAGCGGCTGATGGTCCACCCGACCAGCGTGACCAACACCGTCGACCGCCTGGAGCGGGCCGGTCTGGTCGGCCGCCGGCCCAACCCGCTGGACGGCCGCGGGGTGCTCGCGGCGATCACCGCCCGCGGCCGCGAGGTCGTGGAGGAGGCCACCCGGGAGCTGATGGCGATGGAGTTCGGCCTGGAGGAGTACGGCCCCGACCAGTGCCGTCAGGTGTTCGACCTGCTGAGGCCGCTGCGGGTGGCCGCCGGGGACTTCGCCGAGCCGGACGCGGAGCCCGCGGAGTAGGGCGCTGCACGGCCCACCCGTAAGCGGCGGCTACCCTCGTGGGGAGCGGTGCGCGGATCCGGGCGTACCGGCCCATTCCGGCGAGCGAGGCGATGAAGAGTATGAAGGCGAACCCCCTGCTGGGCTGGTACCGGGCCCTGGCCATTGCGACCGGTGTGGCCCTGCTCGTGTTCTGCGGCTTCATGGTCGCGAAGTACGGCTTCGACACGGCCGAGGACCTGACCACCTACGTCGCGATGCTGCACGGCTACCTCTACGTCGGGTACTTCGTGGTGACCTTCCTGCTCGGCCAGAAGCTCAAGTGGCCGCTGGGCCGGATGCTCCTCACGCTGGCCGCCGGCTGCATCCCGTTCGCCTCCTTCGTCGCCGAGCGCCGGGTGGTCCGCGAGGCCGGCGAGCGGCTCCCCGCCGGCGCCGCCCGGCAGGCCGCCGGCGTCTGAGCCACGCGCCGTCCACCGCGCCTTCGAGGGCGCCCCTCCCCGCGCCGGGGAGGGGCGCCCTTCGCTTTCCGGAGCCACGAACCGGCCCTTCTCGTGCCCGAACCGGCCCTTTTCGGCGTTTTCCGGCGCGTTCGCCCCCGGCCGGGCCCCGGCTCCATCGACAATTACTAGGACGTCCGAGTAAATTGATAGGACGTCCTAACAGTTGTGCCGTCCACGTGCCGTGGCGGCCGTACGGAGCGGAGTTCGGGGTCATGGACGCCGAGGAGATCGAGCGCGGACGGCAGCGCTGGCAGCAGCGGTACGACAGCTCCCGCAAGCGGGACGCGGACTTCACCACCCTCTCCGGTGACGAGGTCGAGCCGGTCTACGGCCCGCCCGCGGGCCAGCCGGTCGAGGGCTTCGAGCGGATCGGCTGGCCCGGCGAGTACCCGTACACCCGGGGGCTGCACGCCACCGGCTACCGGGGGCGGACGTGGACCATCCGCCAGTTCGCCGGCTTCGGCAACGCCGAGCAGACCAACGAGCGCTACCGGATGATCCTGGACTCGGGCGGCGGCGGCCTCTCGGTCGCCTTCGACATGCCCACCCTGATGGGGTACGACTCCGACGACCCCAAGTCGCTCGGCGAGGTCGGCCACTGCGGCGTGGCGATCGACTCGGCCGCCGACATGGAGGTCCTCTTCAAGGGGATCCCGCTCGGCGACGTCACCACCTCGATGACCATCAGCGGCCCGGCCGTCCCGGTCTTCTGCATGTACCTGGTCGCCGCCGAGCGCCAGGGCGTCGACCCGGCGGTGCTCAACGGCACCCTGCAGACGGACATCTTCAAGGAGTACATCGCGCAGAAGGAGTGGCTCTTCGCGCCCGAGCCGCACCTGCGCCTGATCGGCGACCTGATGGCCTACTGCGCCGAGGGCATCCCGGCGTACAAGCCGCTCTCGGTCTCCGGCTACCACATCCGCGAGGCCGGCTCGACGGCCGCGCAGGAGCTGGCGTACACGCTGGCGGACGGCTTCGCCTACGTCGAACTCGGCCTCTCCCGGGGCCTGGACGTGGACGTCTTCGCGCCCGGCCTCTCCTTCTTCTTCGACGCGCACCTCGACTTCTTCGAGGAGATCGCCAAGTTCCGCGCCGCGCGCCGGATCTGGGCCCGCTGGATGCGCGACCGCTTCGGCGCCCGGACGGACAAGGCGCAGTGGCTGCGCTTCCACACCCAGACCGCCGGGGTCTCGCTGACCGCCCAGCAGCCGTACAACAACGTGGTCCGCACCGCGGTCGAGGCCCTCTCGGCGGTGCTCGGCGGCACCAACTCGCTGCACACCAACGCGCTGGACGAGACCCTGGCGCTGCCCTCGGAGCAGGCCGCCGAGATCGCCCTGCGCACCCAGCAGGTGCTGATGGAGGAGACCGGCATCACCAACGTGGCCGACCCGCTGGGCGGTTCCTGGTACGTCGAGGCGCTCACTGACCGGATCGAGGAGCAGGCCGAGGCGATCTTCCAGCGGATCCTGGACAAGGGCCGCGAGGACCATGAGATCGGCCCGATCACCTCCGGCATCCTGCGCGGGATCGAGGACGGCTTCTTCACCGGCGAGATCGCCGAGGCGGCCTTCCAGTACCAGCAGGGCGTCGAGAAGGGCGAGAAGCGGGTCGTCGGCGTCAACTGCCACCCGCGCAGCGTCACCCCCGAGCTGGAGATCCTCCGGGTCAGCCACGAGGTCGAGCGCGAGCAGGTGCGCGTGCTGGCCGCGCGCAAGGCCGGCCGGGACGAGGCGGCGGTGCGGGCCGGGCTGGACGCGATGCTGGCGGCGGCCCGCTCGGGCGCGTCGATGATCCCGCCGATGCTGGACGCCGTCCGGGCCGAGGCGACCCTGGGCGAGATCTGCAACGCGCTGCGCGACGAGTGGGGCATCTACCGGGAGACCGCCTCCTTCTGACGAACGGGGCAGCCCCCTGGACGCCGAGAACCGCCCCGCGCAGTCGCGCGGGGCGGTTCTCGGCGTCCGCTCAGCCGGCGAGGAGCCGCGGGAACGGTCCGAGCAGCAGCTCGGTGAAGCGGCGGATCCACTCGGCGGTGATCGGCTCGCCGCTGACCAGCACCCGGTGCTCGACCGTCCCGGCGATGATGTCGAAGATGATGTCGATCTCCTCGGCGGCCGCCGCCGGGTCGCCGTCCGGGGCGAGTTCGCCGCGCGCCTGGGCGGCGGCCCGGCCCTGGCGGACCAGGCGCTTCTGCGGGTCCACGATCGCCTCCCGGATCCGCCGCCGCAGCTGCCGGTCCCGGGTGCCCTCGGCGAACAGCGCGAGCAGCGCGGCCTGCGTCTCCGGGCGGACCAGCAGACCGGCGAACTGGGCCACCACGGCCTCGATGTCGGCCCGGAGGCTGCCGAGGTCGTGCATCACCAGCTCGTCGAAGAGGCTCGCGACGGCGTCCACCACCAGCTCGTTCTTGGAGGGCCAGCGGCGGTACAGGGTGGTCTTGGCGACCTTGGCGCGGGTGGCCACGTGGCCCATGGTCAGCCCGCCCCAGCCGAGTTCGGCCAGTGCCTCGCGGGTGGCGTCGAGGATGGCGGTGTCGGCGGCCGCGCTGCGCGGGCGGCCCTTGGCCCGGGCGGTGGTGCTCTCGGCGCCGTCCGGGGCCTGTGGGGGGTCTTCACGGCCCGCCGGGCACGCCGGGGTCGCGGGGGGCTGGGGGGCCGGCACCGGGCCTCCTTGCGATGTACTGGTAAGTAACATGGGTGGGGCAGGTAACGGTAGCGACTGTTCCCCGTCGGGGTCAGCGGATGCGGGCGGGAAAGTGGGGCAGCTCACGTCCCGGGACGCCGGGATGGGGTTGCGGCGGGGGGCCTCGGTCCAGTTACGCTACGACTCGTAGCGAAAGCAGTGACGACCAGGCGCCGTGACCCCGTGGGACGGGGACGGCGCGGGCGCGGATGGGGATCCGCGCCGAACGGTTCAGGTTACCGGGGGACGGGCCGTCCACCTGGGGAATCGCCGCCGCGCAGCCCGCGCGGTGCGACTTTCCGGAGGTTGGTGCCCGTCAGCGGCGCGGACGGGGGAGGATAGTGCCATGCAGCCACGGAATTCGCGTCTCAACAGCTCCGCCCTGCGCGGTGCGGTCGACCTCGCCGCAGTGAAGGCAGCCGGCGAGGCCGCCCAGAAGGCCGAGCAGGCCAGGGCCGAGCGGGCCCGCCAGGCGGCGGCCGCCGAGGCGGCCGGGGTCGCCCCGGCCCAGCCCGCGTACCCGCTCGTCATCGATGTCACCGAGGACACCTTCGAGACCGAGGTCGTCCAGCGCTCCACCGAAGTGCCGGTGGTCATCGACTTCTGGGCCGAGTGGTGCGGTCCGTGCAAGCAGCTCAGCCCGATGCTGGAGCGGCTGGCCGAGGAGTACGCCGGCCGGATCGTGCTCGCCAAGATCGACGTCGAGGCCAACCAGCTGCTCACCCAGCAGTTCGGCATCCAGGGCGTCCCGGCCGTGATGGCCGTGGTGGCCGGCCAGCTGGTGCCGCTGTTCCAGGGCGCCGAGAGCGAGGCCAACGTCCGCAAGGTGCTGGACCAGCTGATCCTGGTGGCCGAGCAGCGCTTCGGCGTGGTCGGCGGGGCCGGGGCACCGGCCGAGGCGTCGGGCGAGGCCGAGACGTACCTGCCGGAGGACCCGGCCCTGGCGGCCGCGCACGAGGCGCTGGACCGGGGGGACCTCGGCGGCGCCGTCCAGGCGTACCGGAACGTGCTGGTCGACGAGCCGGGCAACACCGAGGCCCGGCTCGGCCTGGCCCAGGCGGAGCTGCTGCGCCGGGTGGAGGGTCTGGACCTGGCGGGCGTCCGCGCGGCGGCCGCGGCCGACCCGAAGGACGTCGCTGCCCAGCTGGACGCGGCCGACCTGGACCTGGTGGGCGGTCACGTCGAGGACGCCTTCGGGCGCCTGGTGGCCACCGTCGGGCGGACCTTCGGCGAGGACCGGGACACCGTCCGGCTCCGGCTGCTGGAGCTGTTCGAGGTGATCGGCACCGACGACCCGAGAGTGACGGCGGCGCGCGGCGCGCTGGCCCGCGTGCTGTTCTGAGGACCGTCCAACGGCCGGTTCTGGCACGGCGGATGACCTGCGGTGTCGCTGACGATTTGGCGACAATCCGGTCATCGGTCCAGAGGTTTACCAAATCTTGACAACACCCGTGGGCGGTCACTTCAGGTGACCGCCCACGGGTGTTTCGCTGGTGTTTCCGGCGGATTTCGTCCTCACCGTTCCTTCAATTCATCACTCTGGGTGTGCGGGCGGCCATTTCCATGATCGCCGCCGTCCGATGTTGGATTACCCGTCAGTAATGAACCCCTTGTGCTTCGCCCGGGATTCAAGCAGCATCGGCGACGCCCGGTCCCAGCGTTCAGCCCCCCGACAGCCGGTCGGTGGGCGGAGCCAGGGATCCCCACCGGGTGAGCCGCCGGCCGAGGCCGGCGGTGGGAGGGCAGGGGGGTATCCGCGGTCCCACGGCGGTTCCTGTCCTTCGAACCGGCCGCGCGGCCCGCGCGGTCGCTGGTTGTCGCTCGGGGGTGATCGCCGATGTCGTCGGTCCTGCCCGCCGCCCCGCAAGGGCGGTCGGTGAAGGGACGGGAGTGCCGCTGTGTGCCGGCCGCTCCCGCGTCCGACGACGCCAACGGCGCTCTCCGCTACCGAGGACGTAGCTCTCTCCCATCCCAGGCCCCCACCGGTGCGCGACGCACCGCCGGGGAGCCGGAGATGTACGTCCTAGAAGGAGGACTCGCATGTCCCAGACCTACGGCAAGACCCGCTGGAAGCGCTTCGCCCTGGTGATGGTGCCCAGCCTCGCTGCCACCGCCGCGGTGGGCGTCGCACTGGCGAACAACGCGCTTGCGGCTTCGTTCAGCGTCTCCGGCCAGAGCTTCAAGGTCACCACGGCCGAGCTGCACGGCACCAACTTCGCGCAGTTCGGCTCGATCGACGCGGAGACCAACGGCACGCCGCACCCGGTGGCCATCTCGGCCTTCGACTCGGCCACCATCAAGAGCCTCTGCCAGTCCGTGGTGACCGACCCCAACGTCATCCCCGGCCTGCCGTGGAAGCTGCCGAAGATCACCCTGCGCCTGGAGGCCGGCCAGAGTGACGACCCGGCGAAGCAGGTCACTGCCAAGAACCTGCTGATCGACCTGGAGCAGCTGAACGCGGACGCCGAGTTCACCAACATCAACATCGGCCAGGACGCGTCCACCCTGAAGGGCACCGCCACCCAGGGCTGGAAGTCCAAGCTCGGTACCGGCCTGCCCTCCGGCGCCACGGGCTTCGCCCAGGCCGCCGACAAGGCCGACCTGTCCAACGTGCAGCAGACCGCCTGGGCCACCTCGGCCGGCACCTTCAAGCTCCAGGGCCTGAAGCTCAACCTGCACACCGACGGCGGGCACGAGTGCTACTAGGCCGTTGAGCGGCGGCGGGCCCCGGCCCGCCGCCGACCGCGGTACCCGGGGGGTCGGGGGCGGTGCGTGCGCCGTCCCGGGCCCTCCCCCTCCCGTTTTTCGCCTCGTTCACACCATCGAGGAGCTGCATCGTGTCCAGCGCCCTTGCCGAGTTCCGGCCCGCCGAGCACGAGAACCCCGCCCAGTGGGTGCGTCGGGTGTTCCGTAACTTCCGCCGGTCCCGGCCGTTCTACGGCGGCTTGCTGGCCATGATCGCCGGCGTCCCGATCATGTACTTCCCGTACGCCAAGCTGGCGTTGAACGGCATGACCGTCACCATGGCGACCACGGCCGGTGCCGGGTCATTGATCATCGGGGTCCTGCTGATCGTGCTGGGCCTGACCGCCTGGTTCCAGCCGGCCGTCCGGTTCTTCGCCGGCATCGCCACCACGCTGCTGACCCTGATCTCGATCCCGGTCTCCAACCTCTCCGGTTTCGGCATGGCGCTGCTGCCCGGTCTGATCGGCGGCGGGCTGATGCTCTCCTGGGCGCCGAACCCGGCCGCGCCGACGACCGAGGCGGTCGCCGCCGGCGCCGGCGGCGCCAAGACCCTGCCGTCGACGGCGTCCGAGGAGCCCGGCACCGCGGAGTTCGCCGCCGAGGAGCCCGCCACCGCGCCGCTGCCGGCCGTCCCCGCGCAGGCCGCCCCGGCCGACGGCGGTACCGCCGGGGCCGGCGTTCCGTCGCAGCACACCGGTGACCAGAAGGAGGCACGGTGAGCGGGTCCCAGGAGCCGCGGGCGGAGCAGCGCTCCGGGCGGCACGCGGCGCCCCGCACGCCCGTCCGGGTCCGGCTCAGAGGCCGCGCGCTGGCGATGGCCGCGGTGCCGACCGCGCTGCTGATGGCCGCCGCCTACACGCCGAACGCCGCGATCGCCGAGACCTCGGCGGGCAAGCCCTGCGCCACCGCGCCGGACACCGCGCCGCCGGTGGTGGCGGAGACCCCGGTGCCCAAGAGCGAGCTGCCCCCGCCGCTGCCCGGTCCGTCGGTGCCGCTCCCGGAGAGCCCGGCGACCACCCCGGCGGGCACGCCGACCGGTGCGCCGACCAGTGCGCCGACGAGCACGCCCACCACGGTGCCCGCCACCCCGGCCCCCTCGTCCTCGCCGGCCTCGGCCCCGGTCCGGTCCGCGACCACCGGCGGGTCCGGCGGCGGCGTCGTCCAGGCCGGGCTGATCGACGACATCGTCGGTGGGATCACCAACCTGATCCACCCGAGCGCGTCGGCGAGCCCGTCCGCCTCCGCCACCACGGCCGCTCCGGCGCCGACCCAGGCCCCGGTGACCGCGCCCGCCGCGGGAAACCGCGCGGTGGCCCCGGCCGCCGCCACCCAGGCGCCCGCCGCGCCCGCGCCGTCCGCCGCCACGACGCCCCCGGTCGCCGGGTCGGGGACGCCGAGCCCGGCGGCCACCACGCCGGGCGCCAAGGCGAGCACGCCGGGTGCCAAGGCGAGCGGCAAGCCGTCCGCGGGTGCGAAGGCCACCGGGTCGGCCACGCCGTCGGGCCCGGCCACGCCGTCCGCCTCGGGCACGCCGAGCAAGGACCCGAACTGCCTGGTCCCGATGAAGGGCCTGGCCGCCGGGGAGAAGACGGACAACGCGATCCTCGTCCCGGACCAGAACTGGACCCTGCAGACCAGCCGGCTGACCCTCAACCACGCCGTCCTGATGGGCGTGGTCAAGGTCCAGACGCCGACCGGCACCAAGCGGGTGCTGAAGTTCGTGGTCGACAGCGTGGACATCGAGAACCTCGACATGTCGACCCTTGAGGGCAACGGCAAGACCTTCCACGTCAAGGGCGCCCCCGGCTCGGTCTCCACGATGCGCAAGGGCCCGGTCACCATGTACGTGGAGAAGCTCTCCGGCCACCTGTCCAAGGTGCTCGGCCTGCCGATCCCGATCGACCTGGGCGAGCTCACGCTGACCCCGGACGGGCCGCTGCCGCAGTGGCTGTACGACCTGATCGGCAAGCTCGAACTGCCGCTCTGGCTGGAGATGACCGGTGTCACCGCGGTCCAGTCCGGCCAGTTCGGCGGCACGCTGAAGATCCCCGGCATGCAGCTCTACAACGACGACAAGCCGTACGTCGGCAGCCAGTAGCGGCGGCGAGAACGCCCGTGGGGCGGCCCCTCCGACGAGGAGGGACCGCCCCACGGGCGTGTTCGCGGGCGGGTGCTACGCGCTCCGGGTGCCCAGGTGGTGCACCTGGACCATGTTGGTGTTGCCGGGGACGCCGGGGGGCGAGCCGGCGGTGACGATGACGGTGTCGCCCTCGTCCAGCTGGCCGATCTTGAGCATCTCGCGGTCGACCTGGGCCACCATCTCGTCGGTGGAGCCGACCTGCTCGGTGACGTGCGCCTCGACGCCCCAGCTCAGCGAGAGCTGGTTGCGGGTGGCGTTGTCCGGGGTGAACGCGATCACCGGGATCGGCGAGCGGTAGCGGGAGAGCCGGCGCGCGGTGTCACCGGACTTGGTGAACGCGACCAGCGCCTTGCCGTTGAGGAAGTCGCCAAGCTCGCACGCGGCGCGGGCGATCGAACCGCCCTGGGTGCGCGGCTTGCGGCCCGGGTTCAGCGGCTGGAGGCCCTGCGAGAGCAGCTCCTCCTCGGCCTTCTCGGCGATCCGGCTCATGGTGCGGACCGTCTCGACCGGGTACTTGCCGACGCTGGACTCGGCGGAGAGCATGACCGCGTCGGTGCCGTCCAGGATCGCGTTGGCGACGTCGGAGACCTCGGCGCGGGTCGGCCGCGAGGCGTGGATCATCGACTCCATCATCTGGGTCGCGACGATCACCGGCTTGGCGTTGCGGCGGGCCAGCGTGATGAGCCGCTTCTGGACCAGCGGCACCCGCTCCAGCGGGTACTCGACGGCCAGGTCGCCACGGGCGACCATGATGGCGTCGAAGGCGAGGACGATCTCCTCCATGGCCTCGACGGCCTGCGGCTTCTCGATCTTGGCGATGACCGGCACCCGGATGCCGACCGCGTCCATGACCTCGTGAACGTCCTTGATGTCGTCCGCGTTGCGGACGAAGGAGAGGGCGACCATGTCGACGCCCAGCTCCAGGGCGAAGCGCAGGTCGTCCTTGTCCTTCTCGGACAGCGCGGGCACGTTCACGGCCGTGCCGGGCAGGTTGATGCCCTTGTTGTTCGAGAGCACACCGCCCTCGACGACCACGGTCTTCACCTGCGGGCCGTCGACGCTGACGACCTCCAGGGCGATGACGCCGTCGTTGATCAGGATCGGGTCGCCGGGCTTCACGTCGCCCGGCAGGCCCTTGTAGGTGGTCCCGCAGATGTGCTGGTCACCGGGGACGTCCTCGGTGGTGATGATGAACTCGTCACCGTTGTCGACGGTCACCGGACCGTTGGCGAAGGTGGCCAGACGGATCTTGGGGCCCTGGAGGTCGGCAAGGACGCCGATGGCCTTGCCGGTGTCCTCCGAGACCTGGCGGACCTTGTGGTACCGCTCCTCGTGGTCCGCGTGGGTGCCGTGGCTCATGTTCAGTCGGGCGACGTTCATGCCCGCCTCGACGATGGCCTTCAGCTGTTCGTAGGAGTCCGTCGCCGGACCCAGGGTGCAGACAATTTTCGCTCGGCGCATATGGATCAGTCTATCCGTTCGTGTTATAGGTGCATTCGGCACGAAACGTGAGGAATCGTCGACGAAGGATCCCGAGGGGCGAGACGACGACGGCTCAGCCCCCGGACCGCCGGTGCACCAGGGCGAAGGCCTGACGCGCGATCTCCAGTTCCTCGTCGGTGGGGACCACGGCGACCGCGACCCGGCCGTACGCGGGCGAGATGATCCGGGCCTCGCCGGAGCGGACCGAGTTCAGCTCGGGGTCCACCGCGATGCCCAGCTCCTCCAGGCCGGCGGTGGCCGCGGCCCGCACCGGAGCCGCATTCTCGCCGACCCCGGCCGTGAACGCGATCGCGTCCACCCGGCCGAGCACCGCGTAGTAGCCGCCGATGTACTTGCGCAGCCGGTGGACGTAGGCCCGGAACGCCAGCTCGGCGTCGGCGTCCCCGCCCTCGGCCCGCCGCATGATCTCGCGCATGTCGTTGTCGCCGCACAGCCCCAGCAGGCCGCTGCGGCGGTTCAGCAGGTCGTCGATCTCGTCGATCGAGAGACCGCCGACCCGGTGCAGGTGGAACACCACGCCCGCGTCGATATCACCCGAACGAGTGCCCATCACCAGGCCCTCCAGGGGGGTCAGCCCCATCGAGGTGTCCACGCAGCGGCCCCCGGAGACGGCCGAGGCGGAGGCGCCGTTGCCCAGGTGCAGGACGATCACGTTCACCTCGGCCGGGTCCTTGCCGAGCAGCCGGGCGGTGGCCCGGGAGACGTACTGGTGCGAGGTGCCGTGGAAGCCGTAGCGGCGCACCCGGTGCTCGTCCGCGACGGCCTTGTCCACCGCGTACCGGGCCGCGTACTCGGGCATCGAGGCGTGGAAGGCGGTGTCGAAGACGGCGACCTGCGGCAGGTCCGGGCGCAGCGCCCGGGCCACCTCGATGCCGGTGATGTTGGCCGGGTTGTGCAGCGGCGCGACCGGGATCAGCCGGCGGATCTCGGTCAGCACCTCCTCGGTGATCACCGTCGGTTCGGTGAACCGCAGCCCGCCGTGGACCACCCGGTGGCCGATCGCGGCGAGCTCGGGGGAGTCCAGCCCGGTGCCGTCGGCGGCCAGCTCCTCGGCGACGGCCTTCAGGGCGGCGCAGTGGTCGGGGAAGACCTGGAGCGCCTCGCGCCGCTCCCCGGAGCGCGGGGCGTGCACCAGCCGGCCGTTCGCCTCGCCGATCCGCTCGACCAGGCCGGAGGCCAGCCGGGCGCCGTCCAGCATGTCGATCAGCTGGTACTTGACCGACGAGGAGCCGGCGTTCAGGACCAGGACGCGGGTGCCTTCACTCATGCCCGGACTCCTTCGGTGCGGTCCTGCGAGGGGGTGGCCGGGCCCTGCGGCCCGCCGTGTTCCTGCGACTGGATGGCGGTGATCGCGACGGTGTTGACGATGTCCTCGACCAGCGCGCCGCGCGAGAGGTCGTTGACGGGCTTGCGCAGCCCCTGGAGGACCGGGCCGACCGCCACCGCGCCGGCCGAGCGCTGGACCGCCTTGTAGGTGTTGTTGCCGGTGTTGAGGTCCGGGAAGATCAGCACGGTGGCCCGGCCTGCCACCGGCGAGCCGGGCAGCTTGGTGGCCGCGACATGGGCGTCCACCGCCGCGTCGTACTGGATCGGGCCCTCGACCAGGATGTCCGGGCGCAGCGCGCGGACCAGCTCGGTCGCCTTGCGGACCTTGTCGACGTCGGCGCCGGAGCCGGAGGTGCCGGTGGAGTAGGAGAGCATCGCGACCCGGGGCTCCACGCCGAACTGGGCGGCGGTGGCGGCGGACTGGATGGCGATGTCGGCCAGCTGCTGGGCGTCCGGGTCGGGATTGACCGCGCAGTCGCCGTAGACCAGCACCTTGTCGGCGAGGCACATGAAGAAGACCGAGGAGACGATCGCGGCGCCCGGCGCGGTCTTGATCACCTCGAAGGCGGGCCGGATGGTGGCGGCGGTGGAGTGCACCGCGCCGGAGACCATGCCGTCGGCGATGCCCTCCTGGACCATCAGGGTGCCGAAGTAGCTGACGTCCGTGACGACGTCCAGCGCCAGCTCCACGGTCATACCCTTGTGGGCGCGCAGCCGGGCGTACAGCTCGGCGAACTGGCGGCGCAGCGGGCTGGTCGCCGGGTCGACGATCCGGACCTGGGCGCGGTCGGCCGCCGGGTCCTCCTGCGGGAGGTCGATGCCGAGGGCGGCGGCCTTGCGGCGGACGGTGTCGGGGTCGCCGAGGAGGGTGAGGTCGCAGATGTTGCGGCGGAGCAGCACCTCGGCGGCGCGCAGCACCCGTTCCTCGGCGCCCTCCGGGAGGACCACGTGCCGGCGGGCGCCCCGGGCCCGCTCCAGCAGCGCGTGCTCGAACATCATCGGGGTGACCCGCTCGGACCGGCCGACCTCGATCCGGTTGGTCAACTCGGCTGTGTCCACGTGGAGTTCGAAGAGTCCCAGGGCGATCTCGGCCTTCCGCGGGCTGGCCGAGGTGAGCTTGCCCTCCAAATGGGTCAGTGCGGCGGCGGTGATCCAGCTGCCCTCGGGGACGACGGCGACCGGAGTGCCGGGGGCCAGCCGGGCGGCCAGCGCCATCACGTTCGGGCCGGGGTGCTGGCCGAGCGTCAGCAGCACGCCGGCGATCGGCGGGGCGCCGGCGGCGTGCGCGGCCAGCGAGCCGATCAGCAGGTCGGCGCGGTCCCCGGGGGTGACCACCAGGGCGCCCTCGGTCAGCGCGTCCAGGAAGGTCGGCAGCATGGCGCCGCCGAAGACGAAGCCGCGGACGTCCCGGGCCAGCCCGGCCGCGTCCCCGGTCAGGACCTCGGCGCCGGTGGCCTCGACCAGCTGGGCGACGGTCGGCGCGGCCAGCGCCGGCTCCTCGGGGATGACGTACGCGGGGATCGGCAGCTTCTCGCCGAGGGTGCGCTGGATCCGCTGCTTGGCGCCGGGCGCGACCCGGTTGGCGACCATCGCGAGGGTCTCGCAGCCGAGGTCGGTGTAGGCGCGGTGGGCGTTGCGGACCTCGGCGATCACCGCCGCCGGGTCCTCGGAGTGGCCGCCGACCACCGGTAGCACGGCGGCGCCGAACTCGTTGGCGAGGCGGGCGTTGAAGGCCAGCTCGTCGGGGATGTTGGTGTCCGCGAAGTCGGTGCCCAGCACCAGCACCGCCTGGCAGCGCCGCTCCAGCGCCCGGAACCGGTCGACGAGGGTGGAGACCAGCTCGTCCTGGCCCTGGGCGGCCTGCAGGGCGGCCGCCTCCTCGTAGGTGAGCCCGTACAGCTCGGCGGTGGGCAGGTCGACCCGGTAGCGGGTGCGCAGCAGCTCGACGACGTGGTCGGAGCCCCGCTCGCCGGGCGCGTGCGCGTGCACCAGCGGCCGGAACACCCCGACCCGGTCCACCTGGCGGGTGAGCAGTTCCATGACCCCGAGTTCGACGGCCTGCCGGCCGTCCCCTCGGTCGATCCCGGTCACGTACACGCTGCGCGCCACGTGGGTCTCTCCGTCCCGTCGTCTCAGAGGATGGTCATATCGACCATACCTTCGCACCGGGAACGGACGTCCGCGAGCAGAGGGCCCCGGCCGGGGCAAGGGACGAAGGTCACGTCGGGACGGGCCGGGGTCAGCCCGCGACGGGTTGGAGCCGCGGTAGCCCTCGGCCTCCGGCGGGGAGCCTGGTGGCCGGTCGGTGCCGGGCGTGACGGCCCGGCACCGACCGGGCGTGCTCAGGCCGGGCGGAGCCAGACGGTGGCGAGGGGCGGCAGGACGAGTTCGGCGCTGCGGGGCTGGTCGTTCCAGGGGACGGACTCGGTCTTCACCGGGTGGGAGTTGCCGACGCCGGCGCCGCCGTAGGTCTCGGCGTCGGTGTTCAGCACCTCCTCCCAGAGCTGCTCGCGGCCGTCGAGGGCGGGCAGGCCGACCCGGTGGCCGTGCCGCACGACGGGGGAGAAGTTGCAGACCGCGACGAGCGGGGAGCCGTCGGCGGCGTACCGGACGAAGGAGAGCAGGTTGTCCTCGGCCGCGCCGCCGTCCAGCCAGCGGAAGCCGTCCGGCGTGGTGTCCTGCTCCCAGAGCGCCGGGGCGTCGAGGTAGCGGCGGTTGAGGTCGCGGACCAGCCGGCGCATCCCGAGGTGCTCCCCGGCGGCCGGCCAGGACTGCTCGTCGAGCACCCACCACTGCGGGCCCTGTTCGTGGTCCCACTCCGACCCCTGGGCGAACTCCTGCCCCATGAAGAGGAGTTGCTTGCCCGGGTGGGCCCACATGAAGCCCAGGTAGGCGCGCTGGTTGGCGCGCTGCTGCCACCAGTCGCCGGGCATCTTGGAGACCAGCGCCTGCTTGCCGTGCACCACCTCGTCGTGCGAGATCGGCAGCACGTAGTTCTCGGAGTAGGCGTACACCATCGAGAAGGTGATCTCGTTGTGGTGGTACTTGCGGTGCACCGGCTCCTTGGACATGTAGACCAGCGAGTCGTGCATCCAGCCCATGTTCCACTTCAGGCCGAAGCCCAGGCCGCCGCTGTCGGTGGGCCGGGTGACGCCCTCCCAGGCGGTCGACTCCTCGGCGATGGTGAGCACGCCGGGGCAGCGCCGGTAGACGGTGGCGTTCATCTCCTGGAGGAAGGCGGCCGCGTCCAGGTTCTCCCGGCCGCCGTACTGGTTGGGCGTCCAGGCGCCGCCCTCGCGGGAGTAGTCGAGGTAGAGCATCGAGGCGACGGCGTCCACCCGCAGGCCGTCGATGTGGAACTCCTCGCACCAGTACACCGCGTTGGCCACCAGGAAGTTGCGCACCTCGGTGCGGCCGTAGTCGAACTCCAGGGTGCCCCAGTCGGGGTGCTCCGCGCGCAGCGGGTCGGCCGGCTCGTACAGCGGCTCGCCGTCGAAGCGGGCGAGGGCGAAGTCGTCCTTGGGAAAGTGCGCGGGCACCCAGTCGACGATCACGCCGATGCCGTGCCGGTGCAGGGTGTCGACCAGGTGGCGGAAGTCGTCGGGGCTGCCGAGCCGGGCGGTGGGGGCGTAGTAGCCGGAGACCTGGTAGCCCCAGGAGCCGCCGAAGGGGTGTTCCATCACCGGCATGAACTCCACGTGGGTGAAGTTCAACTCCTTGAGGTAGCCGGGTAGTTCCTCGGCGATCGCCCGGTAGCTGGTGAGGTCGGGCCGCCAGGACGGCAGGTGCAGCTCGTAGACCGACATCGGCGCCCGGTGGTGCGCGGCGCGGGCCCGGCGCTCCATCCACTCGTCGTCCCGCCAGCGGTAGGAGGAGGAGGTGACGACCGAGGCGGTGCCCGGCGGGCACTGCGCGGCCCGGGCCAGCGGGTCGGCCTTGTCGAGCACCCAGCCCTGCCGGGTGTGGATCTCGTACTTGTACTGGGTGCCCTCGGCCAGGCCCGGGACGAACAGCTCCCAGACGCCGGAGGAGCCGAGCGAGCGCATCGGGTGCGCGGTGCCGTCCCAGTGGTTGAAGTCCCCGATCAGCCGGACGCCCGCCGCGTTCGGCGCCCAGACCGCGAAGGCGGTGCCGGGCACCCCGTCGACGGTGCGCACGTGCGAGCCGAGCGCCCGCCAGAGCTGCTCGTGCCGGCCCTCGGAGATCAGGTGCAGGTCCAGCTCGCCGAGGGTGGGCGCGATGCGGTAGCCGTCGTGCTGGCTGAGCGGCTCGCTGCCGGGGTAGCTGACCAGCAGCCGGTAGTCGGGCACCTCGGTGCCGGCCAGCAGGCCGGTGAAGAGGCCGCTCTGCTGGTGGGTGAGCTCGGCGGGGCCGTGCGCGGTCTCCACCACCACCCGCTCGGCGAACGGGCGCAGCACCCGGATCGCGGTGCCGCCGTGCACCGGGTGGGCGCCGAGCAGGCCGTGCGGGTCGTGGTGCATGCCGCCGACCAGCCGGTCCACCTCGCTCGGCGGCAGCGGTGCCTCGGGCAGCCGCAGCGCCCCGGGCGGGGCGGCCGGTCCGTCGGGGAGGCCCTCCGGGGGGGCGACGGGGGCGACGGGGGCGGCAGCGGCGGCGGGGGTTCCGTCGGGGGCGCTCCCCGCGGCGTCTGCGGCAGCGTCGCCGGCGGTGTTGCCGGCCGGGTCCGTGGCCGGGTCCGTAGCCGGGTCCGTGGCCGCCCGGGCGGCGGCGCCGTCCGGGCCGCCGTCGGGCGCCGGGCGGCGCGGTTCGGCCCGCCGGGCCGCCGAGGGCTCGCGCTGGGCGGAGTCCGGGCCCGCCAGGAAGGTGGCAGGCACGGTACGGGGGGTGCGGCCGGGCGGGTCGAGCGGCGTCACGGCGTGGTCCTCCTGCGGGATCGGGGTGGCCGGGGGCGTCGGTGGCGGGCGGGCGTTCTCGGGGGCGGGGGCGGGTGCGGAGCCGGTCTGGCGGGCCCTCAGACGGTCAGGGCCAGCCGGTTGATCGCGGCCAGCGGGATCGGCAGCCAGCCGGGCCGGTGGCGGGCCTCGTAGACCACCTCGTACACCGCCTTGTCGATCTCCAGGGCGCGCATCAGCTCGGGCGAGGCGGCCGGGTCGGTGCCGCCGCCGGCGGTGTAGCCGGCGCAGAAGGCGGTGCGGTTGCGCTGGGCCCAGGCGGCGGCGAGGTGGGCCAGCTCCGGGTCGGGCGGTGCGCCGGCCAGCAGGTGGGCGGCCGCGTAGTCGAAGGAGCGGAGCATCGCGGCGACGTCGCGCAGCGCGGTCTGCGGTTCGCGCCGCTCGGCGACGGACTTGGCCGGCTCGCCCTCGAAGTCCAGCAGCACCCAGCCGTGCGGGGTCCGCATGGCCTGTCCGAGGTGGAGGTCGCCGTGGATCCGCTGGACCGGCATGCCGTCCGGATGGGCGTCGGCGAGCTGCTGGAAGGCGGCGCGCAGGGCGGGCCGGTAGCGGAGCAGCCCGGGCACGGCGGCCACCGCGCTGTCCAGCCGGTCGGCCATCGCGGTCGCCAGCTGCCGGGTCTGGGTGCGGTCCAGCCGGGCGACCGGCATCGAGCGCGCCAGGACCCGGTGGACCTCGGCGGTGGCCCGGCCGAGCCGGTGCGCCTCGATCGCGAAGTTGCCGGGGGACGGGTCGCCCTTGAGCCGGCCGACCTGGTCCAGGGCCAGCTCCCAGCCGTCCTCGGCCTCCGGCAGGTAGCGCTGGAGCAGGCCGAGAGTGGCCGGTTCCGCGCGCTCCAGTCGGCTCTCGAACCAGGCCGCGACCCGGGGGATCCGGGTGGAGCCGGCCCGCGAGAGCGCCAGCGACAGCTCCAGGTCGGGGTTGGTGCCGGGGTGGATGCGGCGGAAGAGCTTGAGGATGTACGCGGTGCCGTAGATGACCGAGCTGTTGGACTGCTCCGCGGTGGAGGCGCGACCGGGCAGGTTGGTGGGCAGCCCGGAGCCGGGGGTGCGGCGGAACGACAGCGAGCCGAACCGGTCGCCGGTGGCCAGGTGCTCCAGCAGCCGCCCGGTCAGCTCGGGATCGTGCACCGCGTCGTAGAGCGCCGCGCCGTCGTACGGGCCCTGGCTGAGCCGGCCGAGGACGGCGCTCGGCTCGATGTCGGCCGTCCCCGCGGAGCGGATGCCGAGCAGCAGCTGGTAGATGTCCCCGTGCGGTGCGCCCGCGGTGGTGGCGTGCTCGACCCGCAGCAGCAGGTGCAGCAGGGCCGGGTCGCCGACCTGGAGCGGGGTGCCGACCACGGGGGTGAGGCCGGTGATGGGCCGTCCCTTGCCGGCGTACCAGCGCTGGGTGGGGAGCCACTCGGCGATCAGGGGCAGGGCCGCCTGGACGAGTTCGCTGACCCCCAGAGCGGTTCTCCGGGCCGCGGCGCCGCGGGAGCCCACCGGCGCGGGGCCGGTGGGGGTGTCGCGGTGCAGATCGGCTTGAGAACGGGAGGTTTCGGACATGACTCCCTTTCCCCGGAAGCGGGCGGACTGCCCGACGGGTCTGGCCGGGTCCGTCAGTCTTCCGGATTTCGGCGGCGCGGCGGCGACGGCACGCGAGCGGTGCTCAGGTGTCACGCCTTCGTGTAAGTGGCCGTTGGGCTGTTCTCCGTACGCGGCGGTGCAGAGACCTCCGGGGGCGCGGGGTGTTCAACTCTCGCGCCCCCGGAGGGTTTGGTGGAACGGGTGCTCCTGGCGGATCGTTACTTCGATCGCCTGGCGCTGCTGAGGCGCGGGGGCTGCCGGAGCTGGAACCAGTAGAAGCCGTGCCCGGCGAGGGTGAGCAGGTACGGCCACTCACCGATCGAGGGGAAGCGCACCCCGCCGATCAGCTCGACCGGGTACCGCCCTCCGAACTGCCGCAGGTCGAGTTCGGTCGGCTGCGCGAACCGCGAGAAGTTGTTCACGCACATGACCAGGTCGCCCTCGTGCTCCCGCACGAAGGCCAGTACCGCGGGATTGCTGGAGGGCAGCTCGGTGTAGGTGCCGAGGCCGAACGCCGAGTTGAGCTTGCGGATCTCGATCATGCGACGCGTCCAGTGCAGCAGTGAACTCGAACTGCTCTGCTGCGCCTCGACGTTGGTCACCTGGTAGCCGTACACCGGATCCATGATGGGCGGCAGACTGAGCCTGCCCGGGTCGGCGGACGAGAAACCCGCGTTGCGGTCCGGGGTCCACTGCATCGGCGTGCGCACGCCGTCCCGGTCACCCAGCCAGATGTTGTCGCCCATGCCGATCTCGTCCCCGTAGTAGAGCACCGGGGAGCCCGGCAGGGAGAGCAGCAGGGCGGTGAACAGTTCGATCTGGTTGCGGTCGTTCTCCAGCAGCGGGGCGAGCCGGCGGCGGATGCCCACGTTGGCGCGCATCCGGGGGTCCTTGGCGTACTCCGCGTACATGTAGTCGCGCTCCTCGTCGGTGACCATCTCCAGGGTCAGCTCGTCGTGGTTGCGCAGGAAGATGCCCCACTGGCAGCCGTGCGGGATGCGCGGGGTCTTGGCGAGGATCTCCGACACCGGGTAGCGGGACTCCCGGCGGACCGCCATGAAGATGCGCGGCATCACCGGGAAGTGGAACGCCATGTGGCACTCGTCGCCGCCGGAGGCGAAGTCGCCGAAGTAGTCGACGACGTCCTCCGGCCACTGGTTGGCCTCGGCGAGCAGCACGGTGTCGGGGTAGTCGGCGTCGATCTCCTTGCGGACCCGCTGGAGGAACTCGTGCGTCTCCGGCAGGTTCTCGCAGTTGGTGCCCTCGCGGGCGAACAGGTACGGCACGGCGTCCAGCCGGAAGCCGTCGATGCCGAGGTCGAGCCAGAACCGCAGCCCGGCGATCATCTCGTCCTGGACGCGGGGGTTGTCGTAGTTGAGGTCCGGCTGGTGGGAGAAGAACCGGTGCCAGAAGTACTGCTTGCGCACCGGGTCGTAGGTCCAGTTGGAGGTCTCGGTGTCGACGAAGATGATCCGGGCGTCCGGGTACTGCTTGTCGTCGTCGGCCCACATGTAGAAGTCGCCGTACGGGCCGTCCGGGTCCTCCCGGGAGGCCTGGAACCAGGGGTGCTGGTCGCTGGTGTGGTTCATCACGAAGTCGATGACCACGCGCATGCCGCGCAGGTGCGCGGCGTCGACGAACTCCATGAAGTCGGCGAGGTCGCCGAACTCCGGCAGGACCGACTTGTAGTCCGCGACGTCGTACCCGCCGTCGCGCAGCGGCGAGGCGAAGAACGGCGGCAGCCAGAGGCAGTCGACCCCGAGCCACTGGAGGTAGTCGAGCTTGGACGTGAGCCCCCTGAGGTCCCCGACCCCGTCGCCGTTGCTGTCCTGGAAGGACCGCACCAGCACCTCGTAGAAGACCGCACGTTTGAACCACTCGGGGTCCAGGTTCTTCTTCGAGGTCTCGGGGAAGGTGTCGGGGACGGGCTCGTTCACTGTCACGCTGGGTTCCTCCGAACCGTGAGGAGGTGAGCCGGCTCGGCTGAGGGATCGAGCCGGACGTAGTTGTGCCGGCCCCAGGTGTAGGCGGCGCCGGTGAGCTCGTCGTGCACCGCGAACGGGCCGTCCCCGTCGAGGGTGACGGTGGCCTCCTGGGCGTGGTGCGGGTCGAGGTTGACGACCGTGATGACGTGGTCGGTCAGGCCCTCGGTCGTGGTGGCGGTCTTGGAGAAGGCGAGTACCTGGTCGTTGTCGGTCGGGTGGAAGCGCAGGCCGCGCAGCTGCTGGAGCGAGGGGTGCCGGCGGCGCAGCCGGTTCAGCACGGTGAGCAGCGGGGCCAGGGAGTCGGTGCGGGTCCAGTCGCGGGGTCGCAGTTCGTACTTCTCGGAGTGCAGGTACTCCTCCGAGCCCGGGTGGGCCGGCTCGTTCTCGTACAGCTCGAAGCCGGCGTAGACGCCGTAGCTGGGGGAGAGGGTGGCGGCCAGTACGGCACGGATCGCGAACGCCGCCCGGCCGCCGGTCTGCAGGTACTCGTGCAGGATGTCCGGGGTGTTGGCGAAGAAGTTGGGCCGCATGTAGGAGGCGGCGTCGCCGGCGAGCTCGGAGAGGTATTCGGTGAGCTCCTGTTTGGTGGTGCGCCAGGTGAAGTACGTGTACGACTGGTGGAAGCCGATCTTCCCGAGGGTGTGCATCATCGCCGGCCGGGTGAAGGCCTCGGCCAGGAAGACCACGTCCGGATCGGTGCGGGCGATGTCGGCGAGCACCTTCTCCCAGAACAGCACCGGCTTGGTGTGCGGGTTGTCGACCCGGAAGATCCGCACGCCGTGGCTCATCCAGAACCGCAGGACCCGGAGGGTTTCCTTGACGATTCCGTCCATGTCCTGATCGAAGTTGATCGGATAAATGTCCTGGTACTTCTTCGGGGGGTTCTCGGCATAGGCGATGGTGCCGTCGGCGCGGTGGCTGAACCACTCCGGGTGCTTGTTGACCCAGGGGTGGTCCGGCGAGCACTGCAGCGCGAAGTCCAGGGCCACCTCCAGGTGCAGCGCCGCCGCCTCGGCGACGAAGTGGTCGAAGTCCTCGATGGTGCCGAGGTCCGGGTGGACGGCGTCGTGGCCGCCCTCCGGCGAGCCGATCGCCCAGGGTGAGCCGACGTCGTGCGGACCGGCCGTCAGGCTGTTGTCCGGCCCCTTGCGGAAGGCTCGCCCGATCGGGTGGACCGGCGGCAGGTAGACCACGTCGAAGCCCATCGCGGCGACGGCGGGCAGCCGCTCGGCGGCGGTGCGCAGGGTGCCCGAGCGCGGCGGCTCGACGCCGGAGGGGTCGACCACCGCGCCCTCCGAGCGGGGGAAGAACTCGTACCAGGAGCCGTACAGCGCGCGCTCGCGGTCCACCTGGAGCGGCAGCGGGCGGGAGGCGCTCACCAGTTCGCGCAGCGGGTAGCGGGCCAGCAGGTCGAGCACCTCGGGCGCGAGGGCCGCGGCCAGCCGGGACAGCGGCGGCAGGCCGGCGTCGCGCAGGGCGTCCACCGCGGCCAGGATGTGCGCCCGGCCCTCCTTCTTCGGCACGCCGCCCGCGGCCCGCTCCAGCAGCAGCGCGCCCTCCTCCAGCACCAGCGCGGTGTCGATCCCGGCGGGCAGCTTCACCGCGGCCACCTTGCGCCAGGTGGCCAGCGGGTCGCTCCACGCCTCCACCAGGTAGGACCAGCGGCCGGGCGCGGTCGGAGTGACCTGCGCGCCCCAGCGGTCGGTGCCCTCGGCGAGTTCGCGCATCGGCGTCCACGGACCGCTGCGGCCGCGCGGGTCGCGCAGGACCACGTTGGCGTTCACCGCGTCGTGGCCCTCGCGGAACACGGTGGCGGTGACCGCGAAGGTCTCGCCGACCACCGCCTTGGCCGGGCGACGGCCGGCGTCGACGAGGGGGCTGACGTCCAGGACGGGGATGCGGCCGATCACGGTGTCGCTCTCTGTCGTCTTGCGGGCGGCTGGCTTGCGGGCTGGGGTCTTGGCGGCGGTCTTGGCGACCGGCTTGGCGGCGGGTCCGGTCGCGGACCCGCCGGCGGCCGTGGTGCGGGCGGGTGCCCGCCGGGGCGCCGGGCCGGCCTTCGCGGCGGCGCCCGTTCCGGAGCCGGCGATCGACCCGGTGCCGGCGGTGGTGACCTCGGTGCCGGTGGCGGCGGTGCGGCGCGTGGTGGTGCGCCTGCGGGGTGCCGCCGGCCGGCTCTCCTCGGTCCCGGGTTGTCGGGCCGGTTCGGACGGCTGCTCCGGACGGTCGGCCGCGGCGCCCCGGGGTCCCGGCATCGCCGCGTCTGTCCGAGTGTCAGAATCCATCCGTCCGGCGGATTCCGCGACCGCTGCGTCGTGGCTTTCGGCCACCGGTGTGGACTGGTCCCGCGTGTCGCCGTGCATGCCAAACTCCTGCCCGAGATCGGCGGCAGCTCCCGCGGGCCGGGCCGGCCGGGGGGAGTACCGGGAGGATTGCTGGGTGGGGAGGACGTGCGACCGGAAGCCTGCCCGCGCCGCCGTCCCCGGCAACCTGCCCCGCTCCCGCCGAGCCCCTGGCGGGGCGCCCGAGAGCCCGCGCGCGTCCCGGCGCACGCCTCTCGGGGCACGCCCCTGGGCGACCCAACCCACCCGTGAACGAGCAGGCCGAGTCCCAGGACACGCGGCGGCGCGCGGTGAGCGCCGAATGGGCTAAGGAGGTTGGGAATCGATCAACGCGAAAAGGATTCGGACGTGCTGCTTCAAGGAGGGCGCCACCCGTCGCCGCACTCCCCGCAGCATCCACGACCTTGGTTCATAGTCGCACCGGCGACCGGACTTTTGCAGCGGTACGACAGTAGTTTCGGGCTTTGTCCGGGGCGGCTCCGCCGGTGGAAATGGATCTGTTCCGCAATGTTCACGCATTGGTAGCGCGATCCGACGGAACGTGCGCCGCGCGCGCCCCCTCTGCAGCCCAATGCGCCGAATGCGATCTCATCAATAGCCCGAACGGAGGCTCAATAGCCCACTTGACGCACCCTCATGACAGCCGCCGGGGCTACGCTTCACGCCGTGAAGGCAATCCGCAGATTCACCGTCCGCACTGTCCTGCCCGAACAACTCCAGCCGTTGCACGAGCTGGCCCTCAACCTGCGCTGGTCCTGGCATCCCGAGACCAGGGACCTCTTCCGGTCCGTGGACCCGGAGGTCTGGGCGGCCACGGGGGAGGACCCGGTGCGCCTGCTGGGCGAGGTCCCGGCCGCGCGGCTCGCCGCGCTGGCCACCGACCGCCGGTTCCTGCGCAGACTCGGCGACCTCGCCGACGACCTGCGGGAGTACCTGGCCGGACCGCGCTGGTACCAGGCCGCCCAGCACGGCCTCGACCAACCGGTCGCCGATGCCGCGCAGCCCACCGCCATCGCCTACTTCTCGCCCGAGTACGGCATCGCCGCGGCGCTGCCCCAGTACTCCGGCGGCCTCGGCATCCTGGCCGGCGACCACCTCAAGGCGGCCAGCGACCTCGGCGTGCCGATCATCGGCGTCGGGCTGTTCTACCGGCACGGCTACTTCCGGCAGTCCCTCAACCGGGACGGCTGGCAGCAGGAGCGCTACCCGCTCCTCGACCCGGACGAACTCGCCGTCACGCTGCTCCGGGAGAGTGACGGCACCCCCTGCCGGATCGACCTCGCGCTGCCCGGCGGCCGCACCCTCGCCGCGCACGTCTGGCGGGCCCAGGTCGGGCGGGTGCCGCTGCTGCTGCTCGACTCCGACATCGAGGCCAACTCGGCCGCCGAGCGCGACGTCACCGACCGCCTGTACGGCGGCGGCAGCGAGCACCGGCTGCTCCAGGAGATGCTGCTCGGCATCGGCGGCGTCCGTGCGGTGCGCGCCTACTGCCGGCTCACCGGCCACCCCGCGCCCGAGGTCTTCCACACCAACGAGGGCCACGCCGGCTTCCTCGGGATCGAGCGGATCCGCGAGCTGATCACCGACGGTCCGGCCGAGCCCGGTCTGGACTTCGCCGCCGCCCTGGAGGCCGTCCGGGCCGGCACCCTGTTCACCACCCACACGCCCGTCCCGGCCGGCATCGACCGCTTCGACCGGGACCTGGTCGCCCGCCACTTCGGCGGCGACGCGGCACTGCCCGGCGTCCCGGCCGACCAGGTGCTCGCGCTCGGCGCCGAGACCTGGCGCGGCGGGGACCCGAAGCTGTTCAACATGGCGGCGATGGGCCTGCGGCTCGCCCAGCGCGCCAACGGCGTCTCGACCCTGCACGGCGAGGTCAGCCGGTCCATGTTCAACGGACTCTGGCCGGGATTCGACGCCGCGGACGTCCCGATCACCTCGGTGACCAACGGCGTCCACGCGGCGACCTGGATCGACCCGGCGGTCGTCCGGCTCGGCGCCGCCGAGATCGGCGCCGACCGCGCCGAGGACGCCATGACCACCGGGGACGCCAAGCGCTGGACGGGCCTGGAGCGGATCGGCAACAGCGAGATCTGGGAGCTGCGCCGCAGCCTGCGCGCCCAGCTCGTCGACGAGGCCCGCCACCGGCTGCGCGCCTCCTGGCGCCAGCGCGGCGCCGGCGAGGCCGAGCTCGGCTGGGTCTCCTCGGTGCTCGACCCGGACGTGCTCACCATCGGGTTCGCCCGCCGGGTGCCCTCCTACAAGCGGCTCACCCTGATGCTGCGCGACCAGGAGCGGCTGCGCGCCCTGCTGCTGAGCCCGACCAGGCCGGTGCAGATCGTGGTCGCCGGCAAGGCCCACCCGGCCGACGACGGCGGCAAGCGGCTGATCCAGCAGATGGTCGCCTTCGCCGACGACCCGGCCGTCCGGCACCGGATCGTCTTCCTGCCGGACTACGACATGGCGATGGCCCGCCACCTCTACCCGGGGTGCGACGTCTGGCTGAACAACCCGCTCCGCCCGCTGGAGGCCTGCGGCACCTCGGGGATGAAGGCCGCGCTGAACGGCTGCCTCAACCTGTCCGTCCTGGACGGCTGGTGGGACGAGTGGTACGACGGCCAGAACGGCTGGGCGATCCCCACCGCCGACGAGAGCGCCGGCGTCCTCGACCCGGAGAGCGGCGAGGCCGAGCGGCGGGACGACATCGAGGCCGCCGCACTGTACGACCTGATCGAGCACCAGGTGGCCGCCCGGTTCTACGACCGGGGCGCGGACGGGCTGCCGCACCGCTGGATCGCCATGGTCCGGCACACCCTGGTCACCCTCGGGCCCAAGGTGCTGGCGGGGCGGATGGTCCGCGAGTACGTCGAGCGGCTGTACACCCCGGCGGCGCTGGCCCAGCGGGAGCTGGCGGCGGCGGTGCCCGGCGGGCCGGTGACCGGCCCGTACGCGGGGGCCCGTGAGCTGGCCGGCTGGAAGGCCAAGGTCCGGGAGGCCTGGCCGGCCGTCCGGGTCGAGCACGTCGAGGCGGAGTGCCCGGACGAGGCGCAGGAGCTGGGCAGCTCGCTGGCGCTGCGGGTGCAGGTCGCGCTCGGCGCGCTGGAGCCCGGTGACGTGGAGGTGCAGGTGGTCTCCGGCCGGGTGGACGAGTCGGACGGCATCTCGGACGCCTGCCTGCTCGCCCTCAAGCCGGTCGGCGGGCCGGACCTCGACGGGCGCACCCGCTACGAGGGCTCGCTGGAGCTCTGCCGGACTGGCCCGTTCGGGTACACCGTCCGGGTGCTGCCGGCCCATCCGCGGCTGGCCTCGCCGGCCGAGCTGGGCCTGGTGGCGCTGCCGCCGGAATCCACCGGGATGGACGCGGGGCTGCTGCGCTGAACGGGTGGGGAGGGCCGGTCGGTCCGGCTCTCCCCACCCCGCCCGGCCGGGCGGGGGCCTAGCGGACGGCGGCGACCAGGGAGTCGGTGACGGAGCGCCAGGCCACCCCGGCCTCGCGGAACCCGGTCTCGACGAGCCGGGCGGTGTGCCAGTCGGCGGGGTGCACGGCGCCCTGGGCGTGCGAGCCGTAGAGCGCGTTGCGGGCGGTGACCTCCTCGGCGAGCAGCGGGTCGGCCGCGGCCGCCGCCCACCATCCGGCCCAGTCGAGCACGCCGTCGGCCCGCTCGCGTTCCTGGCGCCGCTGCTGGAAGGCCTCGTCGGCCGCGGTGAGCAGCGGGATCGTCGACTCGGGGGTGTGGTCGGCGTTGAGGAAGACGCCCCCGGGGCGGACCAGCTCGGCGAGGTCCCCGTACAGCCGGACGAGGTCGTCGGTGGGCAGCCAGTGCAGGGCGGTGGCGGTCACCACGGCGTCGAACGGGCCGGGCGGGAGCCGGGTGGCCCAGTCCGGGTCCTTGAGGTCGGCGGTCACCAGGGTGAACCGGGGCTCGTCGGCGAAGACGCCGCGGGCGATGGCCATCAGCGCCGGGTCCTGGTCGACGCCGACGCTGACCGCGCCGGGCAGCCGGGCGAGCAGTCGTTCGCTGATGCTGCCGGTGCCGCAGGCCAGGTCGAGGACGCGCGGCTCGGGGCCGGCGACCGCCTCGACGACGTCCAGCATGGCGCGGAACCGCTCCTCGCGGTCGGGCAGGTACCACTCCTGCTGGCGGTCCCAGCTGCGCTGCCAGTCCTGCCAGTGCGTCCGGTCGGTCACGTCCGCTCCCTAGGTCGTCGGCCTGCGGACCGGTGCGGCCCGGTGCGGCCCGGTCGGTCCCGGGGACGACTCTAGGCCCTTTCGGTAATGGATGAAAGGGCCTAGAGGCTATTACCCGCGCGGGCGCGGTCAGACCAGGCTGTCCCGCCAGGCCTGATGCAGCTCGGCGAAGCGGCCGGAGCCGTCGATCAGCTCCTGCGGGGTGCCGTCCTCGACGATCCGGCCCTGGTCCATCACCAGGACGCGGTCGGCGATCTCGACGGTGGAGAGCCGGTGGGCGATGATCACGGCCGTCCGCCCGGCCAGCACGGTGCGCATCGCCCGCTGGACGGCCTGCTCGCCGGGCACGTCCAGCGAGCTGGTCGCCTCGTCCAGGATCAGCACCGCCGGGTCGGCCAGCAGGGCCCGGGCGAAGGCGACCAGCTGGCGCTGGCCGGCCGAGATCCGGCCGCCGCGCTTGCGCACGTCGGTGTCGAAGCCCTCCGGCAGCGCGGCGACGAACTCGTACGCGCCGATGTCCCGGGCGGCCTGCTCGACCTCCGCGCGGGAGGCACCCGGACGGCCGATCGCGATGTTCTCGGCGACGGTGCCGGAGAACAGGAACGACTCCTGCGTCACCATGACCACCCCGCGCCGCAGTTCCGGCGTGGCGAGGTCGCGCAGGTCCACCCCGTCGAGGCTGATCCGGCCGTCGGTCGGGTCGTAGAAGCGGGCCAGCAGCTTGGCGACCGTCGACTTGCCCGCCCCGGTCGCCCCGACCACGGCCACGGTCTGGCCGGCCGGCAGCACCAGGTCGAACGCGGGCAGCACCTCCTTGCCGGAGCGGTAGCCGAAGGCGGTCTTCTCGAAGTGCACCTCGCGCCCCTTGGCCGCGGCGGTGGACCGCTGGGCCGGGAGCTCCTTCGGCTCGGCGGGCTCCGCGACGGTCGGCTCGTGGGCGAGCAGGCCGGCGATCTTCTCCAGGGCGGCGGCGGCCGACTGGTAGCTGTTCAGGAACATCGCGAGCTGGTCGATCGGGTCGAACAGGCGGCGCAGGTAGAGCACGAAACCGGTGAGCACACCGAGCTCCACCGCGCCGTCGGTGACCAGGAAGGCCCCGAGCAGCACCACACCGGCGCTCCAGACGTTCGCGGTGGCGCGGGAGAGGCCGACGTAGCGGGCGATCTCCAGCAGGCCGTCCGCCGTGGCGGCGGCCGACTGCCGGTTGACCACGGAGAACGCGGCGTCGTTGGCCCGCTCGCGGCGGAAGGCCTGGACGGGGCGGATGCCGTTCATGGTCTCGGTGAAGCGCACGATCAGCGAGGCGGCCGAGGTGCGCGAGCGGCGGTAGACCCGGCGGGAGCGGCTCCGGAACGAGCGGGCGATCAGGAACAGCGGGACGAACGACGCCAGCGAGACCAGGCCCAGCCGCCAGTCCATCACCAGCAGCAGCACCGAGATGTAGAAGACCGAGAGGAAGACGGTCAGCAGCTCCTGGAGGCCCTCGGAGAGCAGCTCGCGCAGCGCGTCCACGTCGGAGGTGGCGCGGGAGATGATCCGGCCCGAGGTGTACCGCTCGTGGAAGTCCAGGCTGAGCCGCTGGGCGTGCCGGAAGATCCGGCCGCGCAGCTCCAGCAGGATGTCCTGGTTGATCCGGGCGCTGATCTTGATGAACGCCCACTGCAGCACGGTGCTGATCAGCGCGCAGGAGAGGTAGGCGGTGATCACCGCGACCAGCGGGCCGGCGTCGTGGTCGCGCAGTGCCGGGATGCCCCGGTCCATGGCGATCGCCACCAGCAGCGGACCGGACTGCAGTGCCGCCTGCTGGAGCAGGATCACCACCATCGCGACGGTGATCCGGGCCCGGTGCGGGCCGAGCAGCGCGCGCAGCAGCGCCCGGGGCGCGCCCGGCGGGACGGGGATGTCCTCCTCGTCGGCCGGGGGCGCGGGCAGCTCCTCCTCCGGCGCGGCCTTCGCCGCCGCCGTGGACTTCGCCGACTTCTCGGCGGGTTCGAGCGTGGTGGTCATCGGGCGGCGCCCCTCTCCGGTACCAGGGCGGCGTCGCCCGACATCAGTTCGCGGTAGCGCGCCGAGCTGCGCAGCAGCTCCTGGTGGGTGCCGACGGCCTCGATCCGGCCGTCCGAGAGCACCGCGACGCGGTCGGCGAGCAGCACGGTGCTCGGCCGGTGGGCCACCACCAGCGCGGTGGTGGAGCCGAGCACCTGCCGCAGGGCCCGCTCGACGAGCGCCTCGGTGTGCACGTCCAGCGCGGAGAGCGGGTCGTCCAGGACGAGGAAGGCCGGGGCGCCGACCACCGCGCGGGCCAGCGCCAGCCGCTGGCGCTGGCCGCCGGAGAGGCTGAGGCCCTGTTCGCCGACCTCCGTCCCGGCGCCGTCGGGCAGCTTCTCGACGAAGCCGGCCTGGGCGGTGGCCAGCGCGGCGGCGAGCTGCTCGGGGCCGGCGCCGGGCGCGCCCATCAGCACGTTCTCCCGGACGGTGGCGGAGAACAGGGTCGGCTCCTCGAAGGCGACCGAGACCAGCTCGCGCAGCCGCTCGCGGGACAGCTCGCGGATCGGGCGGCCGTCCAGCGTGATGGTGCCGGCGGTGGCGTCGTACAGCCGGGGGAGCAGCGCGGTGAGCGTGGTCTTGCCGCTGCCGGTGGCACCGACCAGGGCCATCGTCTCGCCGCTGCGGATGTGCAGGTCGATGCCCCGGAGCAGGTCGGGGGTGTCGGGCGGGGCGTCCGGGTAGCGGAAGCGGACGCCGGTGAGCCGGATGCCGTCGGGGGCGGCGCCCGGCGTCGTGGCCGTGGCCGTGGTGTCGGCGGCGTCGGCCGGGGCCGGCTCGGTGTCGTCGTCCGGCAGCGGCTCGTCCAGCACCTCGAAGAAGCGGTCGGCGGCGGTGGCGGCCTCGTTGGCGTAGGCGAGCAGCCAGCCCAGCGACTCGACCGGCCAGCGCAGCGCGAGCGCGGTGGAGAGGAAGGCGACCAGGGTGCCGGTGCTCAGCTCGTCGTGCGCCACCAGGTAGCAGCCGACCGCGAGGGCGCAGCCGAGGGCGAGCTCGGGCAGGCCGACGATGACCGCCCAGAGGTTGGCGAGCAGGCCGGCCTTGCGCAGCTCGGTCCGGCGCAGGTCGTGCGTCCGGGCCCGGAAGCGGTCGGCCATCGACCGGTGGCGGCCGAAGGCCTTGAGGATGCGGATGCCGAGGATGGACTCCTCGATGACGGTGGCGAGGTCGCCGTTCTGGTCCTGGGCGAGCCGGGCGGCGCCGGAGTAGCCGGCCTCGAACCTCCGGGTCAGCACCATCAGCGGGACGGCGGGCGCCAGCACGATCAGGGCCAGCCGCCAGTCCTGGGTGAACATCAGGGCGGTGCCCGCGAGGAAGGTCGCGGTGTTGACGATCAGGAAGACCAGCGGGAAGGCCAGGAACAGCCGCATGGTGTACATGTCGGAGGTCGCCCGGGAGAGCAACTGGCCGGAGCCCCAGCGGTCGTGGAAGGAGATCGGCAGCCGCTGCAGCCGGGCGAAGAGGTCGCCGCGCATCGCCGTCTCCACCCCGGCCAGGGGTTTGGCGAGGATGACCCGGCGGGCGTAGAACAGGGCCGCCTCGAAGAGCCCGAGCGCCAGGAGCAGGCCGATCAGCGGCCAGAGCGCGCCGACGTCGTGGTCGGTGATCGGTCCGTCGACGATTCGGCCGAGAACGATCGGGACGAGCAGCACGCTGAGCGCGGCGAACAGCGCGGCGGCGACCGAGGCGGTCAGCCGCCAGCGGATCGCGCGGGCGTAGGGCCACAGGCGCAGCAGCGAGCGGACCGTCGACCGGTGGGCGGACGTGGGGGCGGGGGCTTGGTTCTCGGCCATCGCCGTGAGCGTAGGTCGGGCCCGCGTCATTTCTCATCAGGTTTTTCGCACCTGTCGTCGAGAACCGGCCACCGGTGGCCGGGACGCGTGGGGTGCGGGGGTCAGCGAGGGGCGGGTGCGCGCAGCAGGCGCAGCGAGTGCCCGCCGAGCAGGGCGGTGTCCGGGGAGGGGAGCGGGCCGTTCTCCTCGCTCGCGGTGTCCAGCACCGTCTCGTACCGCGCGTCCGGCGCGGCCCAGGGTTCGCCGGGCAGCGTGAAGGCCACCGGGTCGGGGCCGGTGTTGAGCAGCAGCAGGAAGCTGTCGTCGCGCAACGGGCGTCCGTGCTGGTCGCGTTCGGACATCGCGGTGCCGGAGAGCAGCATCCCGAGGCAGGCCGTGGGGGCGAACCAGTCGGCCTCGGTCATCTCCTTGCCGCGCGGGGTGAACCAGGCCAGGTCCGGCTGGCCGCCGGGGGTGGCGGCCCGGCCGGAGAAGAACGCCCGCTGCCGCAGCACCGGGTGGGCGCGGCGCAGCCGGACGAGGCGGGCGGTGAGGTCGCGCAGCCCGGCCCAGTCGCGGTCCGCCAGCAGGGACCAGTCCAGCCAGCTGATCTCGTTGTCCTGGCAGTAGGCGTTGTTGTTGCCGCGCTGGGTGCGGCCGAACTCGTCCCCGGCGGTGATCATCGGGACGCCGGTGGAGAGCAGCAGGGTGGCCATCAGGTTGCGCAACTGGCGCAGCCGCAGGGCGTGGACGGCCGGATCGGCGGTCTCCCCCTCGGCGCCGTGGTTCCAGGACCGGTTGTCGTCGGTGCCGTCCCGGTTGGCCTCGCCGTTGGCCTCGTTGTGCTTGCGGTCGTAGGAGACCAGGTCGCGCAGGGTGAAGCCGTCGTGCGCGGTGACGAAGTTGACCGAGGCGTAGGGGCGCCGGCCGCCGCGCTGGTAGAGGTCGGAGGAGCCGGAGAGCCGGTAGCCGAGCTCGCGGACGTCCGGGCGGGCGCCGCGCCAGAAGTCCCGCACGGTGTCGCGGTACTTGTCGTTCCATTCGGCCCACAGCGGGGGGAAGCCGCCGACCTGGTAGCCGCCCGCGCCGACGTCCCAGGGCTCGGCGATCAGCTTGACCCGGCTCAGCACCGGGTCCTGGGAGACGGCGGCGAGGAAGGGGTGGTCCATCTCGACGCCGTCGCTGCCGCGGGCGAGCGCGGCGGCGAGGTCGAAGCGGAAGCCGTCCACGCCCATCTCGGTCACCCAGTACCGCAGCGAGTCGGTGATCAGCCGGATCACCTGCGGCCGCCGGGTGTCCAGGGTGTTGCCGCAGCCGGTGTAGTCGGCGTAGCCGCGCGGGCGGTTCAGCGGCAACCGGTAGTACCCGGCGTTGTCGATGCCCCGCAGCGAGAGGGCGGGGCCCAGCTCGGCGCCCTCGGCGGTGTGGTTGTAGACCACGTCGAGGACGACCTCTATGCCGGCGGCGTGCAGCGCGCGCACCATCCGCTTGAACTCGCCCACCTGGCCGCCGCGGCTGCCGGAGGAGGAGTAGCCGGCGTGCGGGGCGAAGAAGCCGACGGTGTTGTACCCCCAGTAGTTGCCCAGGCCGCGGGCCTGGAGGTGGTCCTCGCTGGCGTACTGGTGCACCGGCAGCAGCTCGACGGCGGTGACGCCGAGCCCGGTGAGGTGGGCGATCGCGGCGGGGTGGGCGAGGCCCGCGTAGGTGCCGCGCAGCTCCGGCGGCACCTCGGGGTGGCGCATGGTGAAGCCGCGCACGTGCAGCTCGTACAGCACGGTCTCGGCCCAGTGGGTCTTCGGGCGGTGGTCGTCGTACCAGTCGTCGTCGTCGTGGACCACGACGGACCTGGGCACGTAGCGGGCCGAGTCGCGGTTGTCCCGGACGGTGTCGGCGACGTCGGCCTCGGGCCAGTTGCGGACGGCGGAGCAGACCGCGTCGTGGGAGGTGTAACAGCCGTCGACGGCCCGGGCGTACGGGTCGAGCAGCAGCTTGGCCGGGTTCCACCGGGCGCCGGTCCACGGGTCCCAGCGGCCGTGGACCCGGAAGCCGTACCGGGTGCCCGGGCGGACGCCGGGCAGGAAGCCGTGCCAGGTCTGGAAGTTCTGCTCGGTGAGGCGGTGTCTGCTCTCCTGGCCGTCCTCGTCGAAGAGGCAGAGGTCGACCGCCTCGGCGCCGGCCGCCCAGAGCGCGAAGTTGGTGCCCTGGCGGCCCTGGGCATCGGTGCGGAAGCGGGCGCCGAGCGGCTGCCAGCTGCCGGGCCACGGTGGCTCGGTGCCGGTACCGCCGCGCGGCCGCACTCCGGCTTCCAGCTCCTGCCCTGACGCCATGGCCCTACCCTCCCTGGGCGGGGTGTCCCGGACCCCGTTCACCTTCTCTTTCCCTGATCCTGCTGATCGGAAGCCGCTGAACGGTGGCTTACCGGCGGATGGCGGCCGGGGGCCGCGCGCCGCGGGGGCGGTTCGGGCACGCCGCCCGGGCCCGAACCGGGGCCACCACCGGGCCGCCGGCCGCCCGGTGGTGGGCCGCCGGAGTGAGGTTCACCCGGCGGTCCGCGTGTCCTGCCGGGATTGCCCTCGTTGTCCGGGGTATCGGACGGAAACGGCGGGAGGCCCCGGAATGCGGCCCCGAGTACTGGTGTGGGCGCGCCGTGCGGCGGCGCTGGGGTGGAGCCTGGCGGTGCTGACGGGGTGCGCCGGCGGGGGCGGTCCGGCGGCCGGCCCGGCCCAGGACGCGGCGGCCCCGGGGCACACGGCCCCGCCGGCCCCCTCCCGGGCGGCGATCACCGCGCTGCCCGCCGACGGCGCCGAGGACGTCCCGCCGGACGGCGCGGTCCGGGTCTCGGTGGCCCAGGGCCGGCTGGTCTCCGTCCGGCTGGCCGATGCGAGGGGCACCGAGGTGGCCGGGACGCTCTCCCCGGACGGTGCGAGCTGGGCGCCGAACGGCCCGCTGCCGCTCGGCACCGCGTACACCCTGGACTCGGTGGCCGAGGACGACCAGGGCCAGAAGGCGAACCAGCACACGGACTTCTCGACGGTGGCCCGGGCGCACACCTTCGTCGCCTTCTTCACCCCGGAGGACGGCTCCACGGTCGGCGTCGGCATGCCCGTCTCGCTGCGCTTCAGCCGCCCGATCACCGACCGGGCGGCCGTCGAGCGGGCGGTGACGGTGACGGCCGACCCGCCGGTGGAGCTGGCCGCGCACTGGTTCGGCACCCAGCGGCTGGACGTCCGGCCGAAGGCCTACTGGGCGGCCGGCACCAAGGTCGCGGTGGCGCTGCGGCTCAAGGACGTGCAGGGGGCGCCGGGCGCGTTCGGCACCCAGACCAAGGACGTCCGGTTCACCGTCGGCCGGGCCCAGGTCTCCACGGTGGACCTGGACGCCCACACCCTGACCGTGCGGGCCGGGGCGGGCGGCAAGGTGGTGCGCACGCTCAAGGTGTCCGGCGGGGACCCGAAGCACACCACCTACCGGGGCGTGCTGGTGGTCTCCGAGAAGTACCGCACGACCAGGATGAACTCGCAGACCGTCGGGATGGGCGACGAGTACGACATCAAGGACGTCCCGCACGCGATGCGGCTGACCACCTCCGGCACCTTCATCCACGGCAACTACTGGGCCGACCCGGCGGTGTTCGGCGCGGCCAACACCAGCCACGGCTGCATCGGCCTGGCCGACGCCAAGGGCGGGACGAGCAAGGACACCCCGGCGGGCTGGCTGTTCGAGCACACCATCCCCGGGGACGTGATCGAGGTGAAGGCGGCCACCGGGGACGCCGTCCCGCCGAGCAACGGGTTCAACGGCTGGAACCTGCCCTGGGCCCAGTGGGTCGCGGGCAGCGCGATCGAGCGCTGAGCCACCGGCCCCTGGCCCCGGCTGCGCGGCGGTGACCCTCCCGCCGGTCTTCACCGCTGTTCCACCTGTGATTCACCGCACTCCCCCCGGGGTTCACTCATTCGGCCCAGCTATCCTGCTTGCCGCGCCGAAGACCGGCGCGGAAGATCGCCGGTCCGGTGCAACCCGTCCGGGCGAACACGCGTCCATCTGGATGGACACCGGGAGGGGAGAAACCGTGAAGCCGGTTTTGGCGGACGACGCCGCGATAGGGACCACCAGCCGTCGGATGCGCCGCGGCGCAGTGGCGCTCGCGATGGGCGGGGTGCTGCTGCTCACCGCGGCATGTGGGGACGACAAGGGCAGTGACGGGGGCAGCGGCGGGGGTGACGCGGCCGCCACGGCGGGTGCCAACGGTGGGGGCGCTCCGGCGCCCGGCCAGAGCTCGGCGGCGCCGAAGACCTCGGCCGCGGTGCTGACCGTCGAGCCGAAGGACGGTGCCCAGGACGTCTCGCCGACCAACGCGCTGGCCGTCTCGGTCGCGAGCGGCAAGCTCACCACCGTCGAGGTCACCGACAAGGAGGGCAAGCCGGTCGCCGGGGCGATCACGCCGGACGGCTCCGGCTGGAAGCCCAGCGCGCCCCTGGCCGTCGGCATGGTCTACAAGGTGAGCGCGCAGGCCCAGGACGCCGAGGGCCTGGTGACGGCGTCGACGACCTCGTTCACCACGCTGACCCCGGCGAAGACGATCTCCACGAACGACAACATCGCCGACAACGCCACCTACGGCGTCGGCATGATCGTCTCGGTGGTCTTCAACAAGGACGTGAAGAACAAGGAGGCCGTGGCGAAGGGGATCACCTTCGAGACCAGCGACGGCGCCGCCACCGAGGTGAAGGGCCACTGGTTCGGCACCAAGCGGCTGGACTTCCGCCCGGCCGAGTACTGGAAGCCGGGGACGAAGGTCACCATCCACTACCGGCTGAAGAACGTCGAGGTCGCCCCCGGCATCTACGGCGACGTGGACAAGGACGAGCCGTTCACCATCGGTCGCTCCCAGGTCTCGACGGCCGACTCGGCCGCCCACACGATGACGACCGTCCGGGACGGCAAGAGCACCACGGTGCCGGTCACCCTCGGCGCCGACGCGACCCCCTCCTGGGGCGGCACCATGGTGATCATGTCCAAGGAGAAGGTCACCCGGATGAACTCGCAGACCGTCGGTCTCGGCGGCGAGTACGACATCCAGGACGTCCCGCACGCGATGCGGCTCACCACCTCCGGCACCTTCGTGCACGGCAACTACTGGGCCAACCCCTTCGGCAAGTCCAACGCGAGCCACGGCTGCGTCTCGATGGCCGACGAGAAGGGCGGCAGCGACACCTCGGTGGCGGGCAAGTTCTTCAACGACTCGCTGGTCGGCGACGTGGTGAAGATCGTGAACACCAAGGAGAAGACCGTCGCGCCCGACAACGGCCTCGGCGGCTGGAACATCGGCTGGGCCAACTGGTAGGTCCGGCGACACACGCTCTACCCCGGCGGCAGCCCCGGTAGTCCCGGTTCGACGACGACCGGCCCGATCCTCACTCGTTGGGGTCGGGCCGGTCGTCGTTCGTGGCGTGATCGTCGCCCGGATGGCGCAACCTTTCCGGTGGATGGCGCGTGTATCTGTCGAGTCCCCTCGTGGTCGAGCGGGATCAACGGGAGGAGTCGACATGAGGTCGATACGGACAGTGGTGGCCGCCGGTCTGATGGGCGGCGCGCTGGTGCTGACCAGCGCGTGCGGCGGGGGCGACGGCGCGGCCGGTGGGAGCGCGGCCAGGGCGGACCTGGGGGGCGCGGCGGGCGTCGCGGCGACCGCCTCCGCGCCGGCGTCCGGAGCGGCACCGGCGTCCGGAGCGGCACCGGCCTCCGGGGCGGCACCGGCCTCCGGGGCGGCGCCGGCCGACGCCCCCGCGTCGACCCCGGCGGCGCCGAAGGTGTCGGCGGCGGTGCTGGACATCCAGCCGAAGAACGGCGCGGTGGACGTGGCCCCGAGCGGCGCGCTCAAGGTCGCGGTGGCGGGCGGCAAGCTCACCACGGTCAAGGTGAGCGACCGGACCGGCAAGGAGGTCGCCGGGACGATCGCCGCCGACGGCGGCAGCTGGACGCCGACGGCCGGCCTGGCGGTCGGCACCGCCTACCAGGTGAGCGCGATGGCGGCGGACGCCAACGGCGTGGTCGCCTCGGCGGACAGCGGCTTCACCACGCTGACGCCCGAGCGCGAGGCGAAGGCGAGCGACAACGTCGAGGACAACGCCACCTACGGGGTCGGCATGATCGTCTCGGTCGACTTCGACAAGGACGTGAAGAACAAGGAGGCGGTCGCCAAGGGCATCACCTTCGAGTCCGACAACGGCACCGTGGTGAAGGGCCACTGGTTCGGCAACCGCCGGCTGGACTTCCGCCCCGAGGCGTACTGGAAGCCGGGGACGAAGGTCACCGTCCACTACCGGCTGAAGAACGTGGAGCTCGCCCCCGGCGTCTACGGCGGCGTGGACCGGGACGAGCCCTTCACGATCGGGCGATCGCAGGTCTCGACGGTTGACGCGAAGACGCACAGGATGACGGTGGTCAACGACGGCAGGAGCTCCGTCGTCGACATCACCTCCGGCTCCTCGGAGCACCCCACCTGGAACGGCACCATGGTGGTGATGTCCAAGGAGGGCGTGGTGCGGATGCAGTCCAGCAGCATGCCCGGGATGACCGGGGACCCGTACGACCTCCAGGTGCCGCACTCGATGCGGCTGACCACGTCCGGCACGTACGTACACGGCAACTACTGGAGCAGCGCCTTCGGCAAGGACAACGTCAGCCACGGCTGCGTCGGCCTCAAGGACGTCAAGGGCGGCGGCGACGGCACCTCGGCGGGCAGGTTCTACGACGGCTCGCTGATCGGCGACATCGTGACGGTGCAGAATTCCGCGCGCGGCACGGTGGCTCCGGACAACGGCCTCAGCGGCTGGAACCTGGCCTGGAGTGCCTGGTAGGAGGCGGTTTGCGGCAACCCGGGCTTGACGCGCACCCGGCCCGGGTTGCACCCGGCATATGCCGAGCGGGTAGTGATCGTTTGCTCATTGTCCGTACGCGGCCGCTTGCGTTCCGCAATGATGGACCGCATGGCGGGTTGGGGCGAAACAGATCAGTCATCACTTCCTGGGTCGAGCTTGGTCGCTGAGGCATCGTGGATGTGCTTCCAGGACGCGCTGGCGGCCCTGGAGCGGCTCAGCTCCGAGGAGCTGGAGCGGATGTACTTCGGCAGGCTGTGCGACCAGTCGGCACCGGGCGAGATGCGGTTGCCGTCGAGGCCGGAGTCCGGGCCGCTGGCCCGCCGGCTGGTGCTCTCGGTGCTGGAGTCCTGGGAGCTGCACCAGCAGTTGGAGGTCGGCGAGCTGCTCACCAGCGAGCTGGTGGCCAACGCGGTGCGGCACGCGGCCGGGCGGACCATCGGCGTCCAGGTGTCGCGCAAGCCCGGCTGGCTGCGGGTCGAGGTGCGGGACTCCTCGCGGGCGCTGCCCTGTCTGATCATGGCCGAGCCGCTGCCGATCAACGAGTACGGGCGCGGGCTCAAGGTCGTCGACGACCTCGCCGACCGCTGGGGCGCCGATCTGCTGCCGCGCGGCAAGGGCGTCTGGTTCGAGCTCAAGGTGCGCGAGCGCCACTGAGGCGTCGCGGCGGCACTCGCCGTGGCCGCGCCGCAGCCGTGGCCGTGCCGCAGCCGTGGTCGCGCCCGGAAAACGCGCAGGGCCCCCGATCCACCGTGTTCCGGTGCGTGGGGGCCCCTGCAAGTCATCGCGCGGCCAAGGGGGTGCGTGCCGACACGATGGGCGACGGCCGTGCCAGGTCGGGCGGGCCGTAGTCTCGGTGTCCTCGGCGGGTCGTCGTCGTTCGCCGCCGGACATCTCGACTATCGCACGGATCTCAGCATGTGGGCAAACCGGCTGGCTTTGATTTCAAGGTTTGTAACCTAGTTCACCTTTGGATTTTGCATAGGTTAACGCTGTCGCCTGAGATTATTCATGAGCGAGCCGTGTAGACCCTGTGACGAGGCTCTGTGACGAGGCCCTGTGACGAGGCCCTGTCGGGGTCGGCGGTCCGAGCGCTAGCGGACGCCCTGCCCCGGGCCGCGCAGCGAGAGCAGCGGGGTGTCGACGCCGAGCTTGGTGGCGCTGCCCTGGAGGGCCTCCCGCAGGTACGGGTAGAGCACCGTCACGCCGATCCGGTCGACGAACAGCTGCTGCAGTTCGGCGGGAAGCTCGAACGGCGCCCCCAGCGAGAAGGCCGCCGCCGCGTCCACCACGAAGTCGGCCTGGGCGCTCCCCAGTTCCAGCCGGCAGCGCACCTCCAGGGTGGTCCCGTCGTCGCCCTCGCGGAGCCAGACCGCGAGCGTGGTCCGGTTCTCCGCCTCGCTGCGCGGCTCCTGCTGGTCGAAGAGGCGCCGGCCGGACACCTCCAGGAAGGTGACGTCCTCCAGCTCGGTGGCGGCGGAGAGCTCGTCGAGGGTGGCGAAGCGCCGGACCCCCCGGCGGGCGGGCGAACCGGCCATCAGACGGTCACCGACCGCTGCGCGTCGTCGCCCCAGGCGGTCGGCCGGGACCGCGCCCCGCGCTCGCGGACGGCCACTCGGACCTGCACCTCGACGGGCGCGGGCTTCCAGGCGGGCGTCAGGTCCGCGGCGGTGTGGTCGACCAGGCTGTACAGCCGGGCGTCGACCGCGCGGGCGTACCGCTGGAGCGTGGAGTAGCGGGCGTCGCCGCCCACCCGCTCGAACTCGGAGATCGTCGACTGCGACGTCCCCATCAGGTCCGCCACCTCGCGCTGGGTCAGACCGCGCTTCTTGCGGGCCACCACCAGGGTCTCCACGAGTTCGGCGTAGGCCTGCGCGTCGGCCAGGCTCGCGGCGACGCGGGGATCGTCCGGGTCGAGGTCGAGTAGATCGTGCAGCGTGGGTGCCATGGCCGCCTCCCCTCAGAGTGCTTCAACATTATCGCCCGAAGCCGATATCGAGAACCGGGAACTCAGCCCGCCGACGGCCGGTTCCGCCACTCCCTGAGCCGCCGCTCCGCGGCGCCGCGCTCGTTCGGCGGGGTCTTCTGGGACTTCTTCTGGAAGAACGACAGGGCGAGCAGGACCAGGCCCTCGCCCTCCTCCGCGAAGAGCAGCCGGAAGGTGCGGTGATCGCCGGTGAGCCGCACCTCCAGGAGGTCGTTGCCGAGGTCCTTGACGTCCCCCGGCAGGGTCTGCCGCTCCTTGACCCGGTTCATCAGGACGAACAGCCGGGCCCGCTCGTGGGTGGCCAGCCGGGCCTTCTGCAGGTCCTTGACCAGGGGCGTCGAACCGTCCGCGCCCTCGTAGAAGGACCACTCCCGTGTGTTCAACGCCCACCCCCTCGGCCCGTGCGCCGGTCGGCAGTCTAGGGGGGAGGGGGTGAAGGGGAGATCAATGCGGATGCCGTGCGGACGGGTTGGGGCGGACCGAGGCGCGGACCCGGGCGGCGTGCCGGTGCACGGCCTGGGGCGAGAGCCGGGTGCGCGGTGGCGGGGCGTCGGAGGCGCCCGCCCGGCAGGCCCGGCAGAGGCCGCCGAGGAGGGCCTGCGGCCGGCTCGGGGTGCGGCAGTCGGTGCACTCCAGGACGCGGGTGACCGGCGCCGTCGGCTCCCCGGTGCGTTCGGGCGGCATCTTGTCGGCCAGGCGGCGGTGGACGAAGGCGGCCGGGCTGTGGACGGCCGGCGGGAGCCCGGCTGTCAGCGCGGTGGTGAGGTACGCCGTACCGGCCCCGCGCGCGAGCCACTGGGCGGCGAGCGGTTCGAGGGAGTCGCAGTCGCGCGCCGAGAGCGCGAGCCGGGGGTCGGCGAGCCCGAGGGCGGCGAGGGCCCGGTAGGCGGGTGACCTGTCCACGCGGGGGTGGGGTCGCTCGTCCGGGTGAACCTGCGCGGGGCCGATGTCGGCACTGCCGTCCGTGTCGCCGACGGTCAGGAAGCGGGACCACCAGGCGTCGTCCCGGGGCGTCCGGGAGAAGTAGGTGCGGAACACCCACTGCGTGCGGTCGCCGTCGACCCGCTCGCGGACGCGGCGCAGGTGACCGGCGACGGAGAGCCGGTTGAGCGCGCTGCGGACGGCCTGCTGGCCGTAGTGCGGCTGCTCGCGGGCGAGGGTCTTGGTGTCCATCGCGGCGCCCTCGGGCAGCCGGTCGACCAGCCGCGCCAGGTAGGCCTCACGGGCGGCCAGCTGCGCGAAGTCGTCGGCGTGAGGGGGATTTTGGCCCGGCGCGGAACGCTTTCCGTAGCCGGGGGACGCCATCGGGGGCAGGGCAGGGCTAAAGTCGTGGGTAGCCACAGGATCGACTGCTTTCGATCGTGTCGGTCAGACCCCCGTTCGGTGTTGGTGCACCGGCGGGGGTTGATTCGTTGGTGCGCACGCTACACGGCGTGCGCAGCCCGTGGCGACCGGTGACGATTAGTCATACGGGCTGGCTACAGCGGTGGTTGGGAGGGCGGGTGGGGGGTGTTCACCCACCCGTTCCGCTAGGAAGTCACTCGACCCCCGACACCTGAGCTTCAGCCGCGAAGGCGAGGAACGCGGCCCAGGCGGCGGGCGAGAAGGAGAGCTGCGGCCCGGCCTTGTCCTTGGAGTCCCGGACGTGGACGGTGAGGCTGGAGGAGGCGACCTCGACGCAGTTGCCGCCCTCGGTCCCGCTGTAACTGGACTTCATCCAGGCGGTGGCGACCTCGATGCAGGCGCCACCTTGGTCGTTGCTGTAGCTGGACTTGACCCATGCGAGTTCGGCGCTCATAGCTCTCCCGCCATTCTTCGGACGAACGCGACAGACTCATCGGCTCCGAGGGCCTGCATGCGGATCATTCCATAGCGCTGGGTGAGTGTGCTCACCTTGTTCGGGTCGCTGTAGAGCGCTCCGGTGTCCTGGGCTTCGACATAGGCGAGCTGTTCGTGATCAGGTCCTTCCAGCAGTACTAGTGGTCCACTGAGCCCTGCGTATGCGGCCCGATCGATGGGCAGAACCTGGATGGAGACGTTGCGCAGATTGTTGACCTCAACGATGTGTTGCAGCTGCCGTCGCATCAGATCCGCATCGCCCACCACGGCTCGCAGAGCAGCTTCGTAGATCACAAAGCTGAAGAGCACGGTCGGAGAGTTCCTCAACTTCTCCTGACGCTGGATCCGTGCTGTGACACGAGCCTCGACTGTCTCGTCATCCAGCGGTGGACAGCTGTGACTGATCAGCTCTTTGGCGTAATCCTCGGTCTGGAGAAGTCCAGGGATGAGCAGGCCTTCGTACCAATGGATTGCGATGGCCTCGCGTTCGGCCTGCGTGTATCCCCGCGAGTAGGAGGGGAACTTCTCTGGCTTCAAGAAGTCCTGGGCCCCGAGCAGCATCCCTCGCGCATTGCACAACTCGTCGGCTGCGGAGAGCAGCTGCATCGACGGCTTCCTTCGGCCAGCCTCCATCGAGCGCACGCTCTCGATGTCGTAGCTGGCCGCCTGGCTCAACTGCTCCCTCGTCACGCCGGATTGCTCGCGCCAGCGCTTGATCTGATCGCCACAGTACTTCCAAGCCATCGGCGGCTGTGCGGGCGCGCTCATCACCGGACCCCAATCCTCACGCGGTCGACCTGCGGGTCATTCCCTCGCTGAACCGCCGGCGTCACTACTGAGGCTATGCCTGAAGGCCGAATCCTGGGACGTGAAATGGCCGATCTCCGCTCCTGTGGGTGACGCCAAAGGCTCTCCGCGTCAAGGACACTGATGATCACTCAGCCCGTCGACATCGAGTGGATGTTCCCCCGCCACCCCCGCAGTGTCGGCCACGCCCGCGTGCAACTCCTCCGGCAGGCCTACGCCTGGCGGGTGCCCGACGGGACCACCGAGACCGCCCTGCTCCTCCTCAGCGAACTGGTCACCAACGCGTGCCGCCACGCCCGTGGCCCGCGCGACCGCCTCATCGGCGTCCGGTTCGCCGTCACGGAATGCGGTGCGCTCCGGGTCGAGGTCGCCGACGCCAATCCGGACCTGCCCGAGCCCCGTCAGGCCGGCCCCGAGGACGAGGGCGGTCGCGGGCTCGAACTCGTGGAGGCCCTCGCCGCCTCCTGGGGCGCCCGGCCCCGGGGTCCGGGGCACGTGGGCAAGATCGTCTGGTTCGAGCTCAAGCCGGAGTAGTGGAAAGTCGACCGGTCCGACTTCCTGCTCCGGCCCCTTCCGGGACTCCCGCCACTACCCTCACTTCGGCCACTTCAGCGCTGCGACCTGCCCTGGTTCGTGCCCTGATAGCCCTTCGCTCAGCGCACTTGTGTCTGTATATATGATTTTCGGTGCACGGCTTCGGGGGCGCCGTGGCCAACCGAACGGAGTGCGATGTCCGACATCACCACCGAGGAGTCGCGCCGTGACGGCGTCGATCCGATCGTCCTGGCGCTGGCCGCGGCAGCCGCGGTGCTGGCCGCGCTGACCGTCAGGATCCTCCTGCTGGACAGTGAGTCGTCGGACTACTACTACTTCCTCGGTCCGTGGTACCGGTACATCGCCGAGAACGGCGGCTTCAACGCGCTCAGCCATGCGGACTTCTCGGACTACAACGTCCCGTACCTCTACCTCATGGCCGCGCTCACCTACCTCCCGGTGACGGCGCTCGCCGGGATCAAGTGGGTCTCGATCCTCTTCGACCTCGCCCTGGCGTCCTACGTGTTCCGCATCGTGGAGCTGCGGTGGCCACAGCGGCCGTGGCGCGCCCTCGGTGCCGCGGTGGTCGTGCTCTTCCTGCCCACGGTCGTCACCAACAGCGGCTGGTGGGGCCAGGCCGACGCGATCTTCACGACCTTCCTGGTGGGCGGCGTCTACCACCTGCTCCGGGACCGGCCCACCTGGGCGTGCGCGTTCTTCGGGATCGCGCTCGCGTTCAAGCTCCAGGCCGTCTTCCTGTTCCCCGCCCTGCTGGTGCTCGTCCTGGCGAACCGGATCCCCTGGCGGAGCCTGTTCGCCGCCGTGGCCGCGTACGTGGCCCTCGACATCCCCGCCTTCCTGCTCGGCGCGGACCCGTGGCAGCTGCTGACCGTCTACACCCGGCAGCCGGACACGTACAAGGACCTCACGCTCTACGCGCCGTCGGTGTACCAGTTCGTCTCCGTCCCGCAGGACGCCCAGGACACCGCGCGGGGCATCGGCGTCGTGGTCGCCGGCGTGGTGGTCCTGGCGCTGGTGGGGCTCGCGGTGCGGGCCCTGCGGCAGGCCGGCGCCGCCGCGGCCGGCCAGGCGGGGCGGCGGGTGCTCACGGACACCCGGATCCTGCTGCTGGCCACCGCCTCCGCGATCGCGGTGCCCTTCCTGCTGCCGTCGATGCACGAGCGCTACTTCTACATAGCCGACGTGCTCAGCGTGATCGTGGCCTTCCAACTGCCCCGGCAGCTCTGGTACCTGCCGGTGCTGGTGCAGCTGTCCTCGTTCGGCAGCTACCTCAAGTTCATCAACCGCGACGTGGACCCGTACCTGTCGATGCCGGCCCACGGCGTCCTGATGCTGTTCGCCCTGATCGCCGTCCTCCGGGTCACGGTCGCCGACCTCCGCCACCGGCCCACCGTCTCGCTGCCGCACCAGGCCGACGGGGGCGAGGCCCCGCCGACCCCGGCGCCGATCCCCCGGGCGACCCCGGCCACCTGACCACCCGCCCCGTAGTCGGTCGAGCTTCTCGAACGCCGCCAGGGCATTCCTGGCGGCTGAAGGCCCTCGGCCAGTGGCTCAGGTGACGGTCCGCCCAGCGGTCGTGCAGCACCTGCGGTCTGGTGACCGGGACGACGGTCAGTAGCCCGTCGAGGCCCTGGAAGTCGTCGGGATTCGTCGTGAACAGAGGAAGGCCCTCGGCAATGGCGATGGCGGCGATCATCAGATCCGCCACGCGTCGGCGAGGCTTGCGGCCGCTGCTGATGACGGCAGCGCAGACGCGGCCGTGGATGCGGGCCGCCTCCGTGTCGAACGGACTGGGGTCGAACTCGTTCTCCGCACGTTGGAGCACGTCGAGTCGTCGGGCACGTTCGGCGTGCTCGTCGTAGTCGTTCTGCTCCTCGTTCCTGCGGACCTCATGCGGTCCCGAAGAGAGCTCGGCCAGCGTGATCGCCGTGATGGCCATCTCTGCGGGTAGCTCGTCCGGGTCCACCCACTTGTGCAGGATCATGATGTCGGTGTCCAGGATGCCTTGTGGGATGTCACCGGCCATAGGGGTCATCCGTCCGCTGGTCGGCCAAGGCGTCCTGGTCGGCGCGGAAGGAATCCAGGGAGATGTCCGGGGCGCTGCGTGACATGGCGGTGAACTCGCTCCGTGGGACGAATCGTCGCCGCCTTCGTAGCGGGATCAGCTCGCCGATCCGGTGCCCGTCAGGTGTCACCGTGAAGGGGTGGCCTGCCTGAACGGCGTCCATGATCTCCTTCGACCGACTTCGCAGATCTCTTTGAGTGATCTCGGGCTGCACTGACATGAGTTCAGTGCATTCCCGCTGCGCCACCGTGTGCTGCCGCGTGCCACGGGACTCGGAACGCCCTTGGCGCAGGCGGCCCGCCGCCGCCGGCGGTCAGCGCGGGCCGGGGAGCCGTAGGGCCAGGCCGTCGAGGATGACGTTCAGGCCGTAGGTGAACTTCTCGTTGCGCAGGGCCACCGGGTCGACGCCGATCGCCGCCGCGTACGCGGCGGAGAGGTGCTCGGTGTCGGCCGCCGCCTCCTGGGCGGCGGGGATCAGCCCCTCGATGAACTCGGCCTCGGTCTGGCCGGAGCGGGCCACCGTGGTCAGCCAGGCCGTCTCCGTCGTGCTCATCCCGATCACGTAGGTGATCACGGTCTCGATCGCGCGCTCCGGCTCGGGGAACCCGGCGGTGACGAACAGGGCGGCGACGCGCTCGGAGTAGGCCTTCAGGTTGGGGCCGAGGTAGGCGAGCCCCGCCTGGCCGAGGACCGAGGCGAGCCACGGGTGCCGCAGCGCGGTCGCGCGGAAGGACTCGGCGGCCTCGGCGACGGCCTCCCGCCAGTCGGGGCTGTCGGCGGGCGGGACGGTGCTCTCGCCGAAGACCTCGTCCACCGCGAGCTCCATCAGCTCGTCCTTGGTGGCCACGTGCCGGTAGAGGGACGTCGCGCCCGCGTTCAGACGGGCGCCGAGTTTGCGCATGCTGAGCGCGTCGATGCCGTCGGCGTCCAGCACGGCGATCGCCTCCCGGACGATGGCGGCCCGGTTGAGCGCCGGCTGCTCCGCCTCCCGCTGCTGCCGTGCCCAGACGGACGGGGCCGGGTTCGCCTTGGTGGCCATGAGGTTCTCCTCTTCACATCTTCCTGCGTACGCCGTGCGCATCCAGCGTACAGGTGCAGTGGTTGCGCACACTGTTCCGTTCTGCGTACAGTGTGCGCAGCGAAGGAACAGTGTGCGCAACTCGGAGGGACAACCCATGGAAACCCGCAACCCACGTCGTTGGTGGATCCTCGTCGTGCTCTGCCTCAGCACGCTGGTCCTGGTGATCGACGGCATGGCGCTCACGGTGGCGGTGCCGTCGATGACGGAGTCCATCGGGGCGAGCGCCCAGGACACCCAGTGGATCCTCGACTCCTACATCCTGGTCTTCGCCGGGCTGCTGCTCACCTCGGGCAGCCTCGGGGACCGGTTCGGCCGCCGCAAGGTGATGATCATCGGCCTGCTGCTGTTCGGCGCCGCCTCACTGGCCGCGACCTACTGCACCAGCCCTGGCGAGGTCATCGCGGCCCGCGTCGCGATGGGTGTCGGCGGTGCGCTGATCATGCCGTCCACCCTCTCCATCCTGATCACCGTCTTCGACGAGGACGAGCGCAGCAAGGCGATGGCGGCCTGGGGCTCGGTGTCGATGCTCGGCCTGGTCGGCAGTCCGGTGCTCGGCGGCGTCCTGATCGACCACTTCTCCTGGCACTCGATCTTCTTCATCAACGTCCCGGTCGTCGTCCTCGCCGTCGTCGCCGCCCTGACCCTCATGCCGGAGTCGAAGGGCCCCTGGCAGAAGGCCGACCCGCTGGGCGCGGTGCTCTCCGCCGTCGGCATGACCGCCATGATCTGGTGGATCATCGAGATCCCGCAGCACGGTGCCTTCGACGGCCGCTCCGCCGTCACCCTGATCGTCGCCGTCGTCGCCCTCGGCGGGTTCGTGGTCTGGGAGAACGTCACCTCCGAGCCGATGGTCCCGCTCGCCCTGTTCAAGCACCGCAACTTCAGCGGCGGCTCGCTCTCGCTGACCCTCGTCCAGATCGGCAACGGCGGTCTGCTGCTCGTCCTCACCCAGTACCTGCAGTTCGTGCTCGGGTACTCCCCGGTCAAGGCGGGCCTCGCCTTCGTGCCGCTGGCCGTGGCCGCGCTGATCGGCAACGGCGCCGGTGCCGGGCTCGCCGCGAAGATCGGCAACCGCCTGCTCGTCCTGGTCGGCATGCTGCTCATGGCCGCCGCCTTCGGCCTCCTGAGCACGGTCTCCGCCGACGCCGGGTTCACCCTCCCGGCCGTCGCCCTCGGCCTGCTCGGCCTCGGCGCCGGGCTGGCGATGCCGGCCGCCATCGGCGCCCTGATGGGCACCATCCCCGCCGAGAAGGCGGGCGTCGGCTCCGCCCTGAACGACACCATCCAGCAGGCCGGCAGCGCGCTCGGCATCGCCATCCTCGGCTCCCTGCTCTCCAGTCGGTTCGCCCGGGAGATGCCCGCCGACAGCTCCGCGCAGGCCAAGCGCTCGATCGGCGACGCCCTGGCCGCCGCCGGCGGGGACGCCGGACTGGTCCACTCCGCCCGGGAGGCCTTCACCTCCTCGATGTCGACCACCTTCACGATCAGCGCGGTCGGCGTCCTCGCCGCGGCCCTGCTCGCCACCCTGGTCATGCGGGACAGGAAGGCCGCGCCGGCCGACGCCCAGGCGGAGGAGGCCACGCTGGCCGCCTGACGCCCCGCCCGTCCGCCGGGAAGGCCGCCCACCCGCTCCGGGTGGCCGGCCTTCCCGACGCGTGGGCGCGGCCCGGGGGTCAGTCCTCGGTCGAGGTGGGGGTCCAGCCCACGCGGTCGTCCTGGTAGAAGTAGCCCGGTGCGCCCTTCAGGCCCATGGTGCGGAAGGGCTTGTCGTTGGCGTCCTTGACGGTCTGGGTGCCGTGGCTGCTGCCGCTGCTCCACTCCAGCTCCAGGTACCAGCTGACGTCCTGCCCGGCGGTCCCGGCCTCGACGTTCAGCACCTGGGGGTCGGTGGCCGAGACCCGGTAGGGGAAGTCCGAGACGGTCTTGGCCTTCACCTCGCCCTCCTGGGCGGGGACGGCCACCGGCCGGGGGGCCGCCGCGTCGAGGTCGACCGAGAAGGCCGCCGGGGTGATGCTGCCGCCGCAGCCGGAGCCCATCATGTACGCGTTCCACTTCGGGGCCGGGCGGGTGCTGACCACGTGCACGTAGAGGGCGTGCAGGACGACCGGGACGGCGGAGTCGCCCTGCGCCGTCACCTGCAGCCGCAGGTGCCCGGCGGGGACGGCCTCCTGGGCGGCCGCCCAGGAGGCCGTCCGCTTGGGGCTCGGGGGCGCGGGCACCGAGCGCGGCGCCTTGGCGGTCAGGAACCACTGGCCGCAGGGGCTGCCCCAGTTGTCGGTCAGGACGGTGACCTGGAACGGGGCCGGGGTGGCCGCGCCCGTCGCGGCGGGGGCCGCGGCAGGGGTCGCGTCGGACGCCGGAGCGGACGCCTGCCCGGCGACCGGGGCCGGGGCCGCCGGGGTGGAGGGGGCGTCGGCGGCGGTCGGGGACGGGGGAGCCGCCGACGGGGTGCCGCCGTGCCCGCTCGGGACGAGGAGCGGGATCGCGGCGGCGACGAGGGCCACGGCCGCCGCGCTCAGCAGGATCCGCGGGTACGGGAGCCTGCGGCGCCGGGTCTCGCCGTCGGCGGGGTCGCCCTGGGGGCTGCGCGCGGAGTGCAGGGCGTCGACGGGCGGCAGCGTCGCCTCCTGGGCGGTCGCCGGAAGCGGGGCGTCGGGGGCTTCAGGGGCCACGGTGACCACAGGGGTCGGCTGCGGCTCGGCGGGCTCCGGCCGGACCGGTTCGCGGGCGGGCTCACGGCGCCGGGTCGCGTCCGCCAGGATCCAGCGGCGGTGCAGTTCGACGAGCTCGTCCGCGCCCGCCCCGCAGACCCGGGCGAACCGCTCCACCGGCGCGTACTCGTTGGGGACGGCGGCGCCGTTGCAGTAGCGGTGCAGCGTGGACGTGCTGACGTGCAGCCGGGTGGCGAGCGTGCCGTAGCTGCGGCCCGAACGGTCCTTCAGCTCCCTCAGCATCGACGCGAACTCGTCGGTCTCCACGCTCATCCGGCGCCCCCCTCGTTCCGGTCCGGCGTTCCAGGCGGCACCGAATCCGCAGATCACGGTACCTGTCGCCGTTCCAGCGTCCCGAACTCCCCGGGGGGTCTGGCGGCCGGGACGCCTTCCGGGCCACTGTGCGGTGCGGCGGCGGTCCGTCCTTCGGCCGAGGGGGTCCGCCCGTACCGACCGAGTCCTCAGCGGAGAAGAGCAGCCACGTGTCCGTCCACCTCCACCGAATCCTGATCACCTGCGCGCTGCTCCTGCTCGGGGCGGGCGCCCTCCGGGTGCTGCTCCGGCGGCCGGGCCCGCGCCGGGCCGGTGCGGACGGGGGCCGCCCGTTGGCCGATCGGCCGGCGCCGGGCGGTGGCGCCCGGCGCTGCTCCGGTCGGGTGGCGCGGACCGGGGGCAACTGCCGCGGCCCGGTCCGTCCGGTGCCCCGCCGCTGCCGGCTCACCGGGCCGGGGGCCGTGCGGCACTGACGGGCCGCCCGTCGGCCGGGGTGTCAACGCGGTGGCTCCCCGCGCCACTTTCGGGTCCGGGCGCCGTGCCGGCCGCCCCCGTCAGGGCTTCTGCCCGCCCACCCGCCGCCGGTGCCCGGACCGCGGGCCCGGGATCCGCGGTGGGAGCCGATCGTGGGTACCGGAACCGCGAGCGCCGGTGCCCTTTCGACCCTCTGCCCCTTCGCCCCTTCGCCGTGACCACCTTCGCCCCTTCGCCGTGACCACCTTCGTCCCGACGACCTCCGCCCTGAGCGATCCGCCCGAGAGAGATGCGAGCCCGCCCGATGCGCAAGCCGTACCGACGCCCGTTGACCGTCCTGCTGGCCTCCGCCGCCCTGGTGGCCGTCGCCGCCACCCCGGCCGCCGCCGTCCACGGGGGCACCGACACCACCACCGCCGCCAACCCGTTCGTCGTGGCCCTGGAGACGGCCGGCGGCGAGCAGTGGTGCACGGGTGCCCTGATCGCCCCCACCAAGGTGCTCACCGCCGGCCACTGCGTGGCCGAGGCCGACGACCCGACCACGCTGCGGGTGATCGCCGGCCGGACCGACCTGACCGGCCACGGCGGGCAGGTGCGGCGGGTACGGAGCGCCGCGGTCGACCCCCGGTACACCTCCGCCCTGGACCACGACTCGGCCGTCCTCACCCTGGACCGGCCGCTGAACGCGCGGACCGTCCGGGTCGCGACGAACCGGGACGAGGCGCTGTACCGGTACGGCCGCACGGCGACCGTCTACGGCTTCGGCCGGACGGGCGACGGCGGCCCGGGCACCCACCTGAAGAAGGCCGCGCTCACGCTCTCGCCGCTGTCCGGCTGCGAGCCCTACACCGGCCCCGGCGACTCCCCGCGGCTGAAGGTCTGCGGCAGCCCCCGGCCCGGGACGGCCGACAGCATCTGCAAGGGCGACTCCGGCGGGCCGCTCGTGGTCGACGGCGTGGTGATCGGCATCGTCTCGACGGGCAACAAGTACTGCGACACCCAGTACCCCGTCTCGGTCTTCACCCGCGCCACCGACGTACCGGCGCAGCTCCTCCGCTAGCTCCGGCCGCTCCGGTCGCGCCCCCTTCGGCTGCCCCCCCTTAGGCTGCCCCGCGGGTCAGCCGGCCGGTCGGGTGACCTGCTGCTCGGCCAGCCGGCGGTGGGCCTCGGGCCAGCCGACGGGGAGCTGCTCGACCGGGGCCTGCCAGTAGGTGAACACGGACTCCCGCATGGTCGAGCGCAGGCCGGTCATGATCGAGCGGTGCGGCTCGGCGCGGGCGAAGTCCTGGAGTGCCTGCTGGCTCTCCCAGGCCGACAGCGTGTAGAAGGTCCGCTTGGTCGGGCGGGCGATCAGCGAGGCGCCGAGCGCGCCGGGCGCGGACTGGATCTGGCGCCAGACGGCGTACGACTTCAGGAGGAAGCGCGGGACGTCGCCGAGCGAGTGGACCTCGAACCGGGAGGCCATCACGACGGCCTGCGTGCCGGGAGTGGCCGGGTGCGGGGTGATCCAGGGAATCGTGGGCATGGCTGACGCGCCTCCGTTATTGGGTAGTGGCACTATCTATGTTAGACAGTAGAGGTATCCAATAGCTAGGGGAAAGCGGAGCACCGTGCGCATCTCGGAGTTGAGCCGTCGCAGCGAGGTCCCGATCGCGACGATCAAGTACTACCTGCGCGAGGGCCTGCTGCCGCCCGGCCGCTCCACCTCCGCGACCCAGGCCGAGTACGACGAGACCCATCTGCGCAGGCTGCGGCTGGTCCGGGCGCTGATCGGGGTGCGGGGGCTCAGTGTGAGCGCCACCAAGGAGGTGCTGGGCGCGATCGCCGCGCACGGCGGCGAGCAGCACCAGGTGCTCGGCCTGGCGCTCGGCGCCCGGCCGGCCGACGAGGACGCGGCCCGGCCGGCCACCGCCCCGGGCGCGGCGGAGGTCGACGCGCTGATCGCGGAGCTGGGCTGGGAGGTCTCGCCGTACGCGCCGGCCCGGGCAGTGCTGGGGGAGACCCTGGAGACCCTCCGCTCGCTCGGCGAACCCGTCGACCGGCACACCCTGCTCCCCTACGCGGAACTCGCCGCGCGCACCGCCGTCCTCGACCTCGACCAGCTCCGGACCAGCGACGACCCCCTCGAACAGGCCGAACGCGCCCTGCTCCTGACCGTCCTGCTGGAGCCCGCCCTGCTCGCCCTGCGCCGGCTGGCCCAGGAGAACGAGTCCGCCCGCCGAAACGCCTGAGCCGATCAGGTCGCGGGCGAGGCAGGGGGACGGGCGTTCGAGCGTAGGCGGAGGCGAGCTTGTCGCTGGTCGTCACCAGCGGCCGCCGGATCCGCCGCATCGAGCTGCGCGAGGCCACCGCGGCGGGCTCGGACGCGGAGCACCGCGAGGAGGACTTCCGGTGAACTCCGCCACCGCGTGACCCTCGTCCACCGCGGTCCTCTCGGAAGGCCAGGTCAGTCCGGGGCCCCGGTGGCCCGGAGGCGGCGCAGGGCCAGGATCAGATTGCCGCTGCCGAACGTCGCGAGCGCGGCGACGCCCCACAGGGTCGCCGCCACACCGGCCCGGTCCAGCACGGCGCCCGCGGCCAGGAAGCCCAGCGGCCCGGCCAGGGCGCTGATCGTGACCACGGCCTGCAACACCTTGGGCCCGAAGCCGTCCGGCAGCCGGGCGGAGAGCAGTCCCATCAGCGGCGCGTTCGCCAGGGGCGCGGCGGCCGCTGACAGGCCGACGGCGACGACGAGCACGCCGGCCGACACGGGCACCAGGAGCGTCCACAGGGGCAGCGCGACGCAGACCAGGGCCGTACAGGCGAGTCGTACGGGGGCGACCCGTGCCGCCAGCACATAGGCCGCCACCGAGCCCACCAGGCCGCCGGCGCCATGGGCGGCGACCAGCAGGCCGCCGACCCTGGCGTCCCCGTCGAACCGGGCGAACGCCAGCACCGGCATGGTGATCATCAGGGTTCGCAGCATCAGCCCGAACACCACGGTGGACAGCATCGCCCGGCTCAGGAACCAGTCGCCGCACAGGTGCCGCACCCCCGCCCACAGGCCTTGGGGCCCGGCGGCGGACCCTCCGGCCCCGCCGCCCCCTGCCGGGACGCGGCGCAGCAGCAGCAACCCGGAGAAGGCGAACGAGGCCGCGTCCAGCCACACCACCGATGTGGTCCCCACCAGCGGGATCAGCGCGCCCGCGAGCGCCGGTCCGGCGAACGCCGAGCCGTTCTGCACACCTGCCAGCGCGCTGTTCGCGCGGGCCAGAGAGCGGGCGTGCGGGCTCAGCAGTTCCATCGCCAGCACCCGCTGTGCCGCGTGGTACGGAACGGCCAGCGCCCCGAGCGCCGTGACGATCGCCACGATGACGGCCAGATTGAGCGCGCCCAGGGTCTGCAGCAGCGGGATCAGCGCCACCACCGGAGCGCGGGCGAGATCGGAGACGACCATGGTCCGGCGGGCGCCCAGGCGCTGGATGACCTCTCCGCCCGCGAAGCCGAGCAGCGCCATGGGCAGCACCTGGGCCGCGAAGACCAGGCCCGCCCTGGTGGCCGAGCCGGTGCTCTCCAGCACCAGCCAGGGCAGCGCGAGCATGGTCATCTGGGTGCCCAGCGCCGTCACCGCGCCCGCGACATAGACCGCCGTCAGCGCACGGCTCGGCCTGCCACCCGCTGTGCCGTTCGGCGCTCCGCCGGGTGGGACGGGGGCTGCGTCGGGCCGGGTCGCCGCGATCGTCATCGGGTCGCCCCTCTCTCCTCGGTGGGTCCGGGCCATGTGGTCGCCCAGCACCCTGTCGCCCGCCCACCGTCCGGTGCCAGGGAAGGACCGGCAGCAGCCCACTGTCGGTGCCGCTGCGCCTTCTTCCCTGCCACGCAGCCCGCCCGAGCGGCAGTGTGATGGCCGTCGGAGCCCACCACAGCCAAGGCCACCGGCGGCGGAAGCGGACACCGACGAAGGGAGGGACGGCGATGAGCGGCGGTATCGGAACGGCGGTGCACGTCCCGTCCTTCGCCGCCCGCGACGGACGGCGAGCGGTCGAGACCCGGTATGTGGACGGTCTCCCGCAGATCGTGGCCTGGGACCTGACGACGAATCAGCGCCGCCAGGCGACCACCGCACCGCTGGGGGTGGAGACCGCCGCCATCGAGCCGGACGGCCACGGCCTGTGGTGGTTCGACGCCGCTCCCGGCGGTCAAGGCCGCTGGCTGCGCGGGCCGTTCGAGGGTGGGCACCCGCGCCCGGCGCTCGACGGCGTACCCGCCGGGCGGATGCACGGCCTGGCCTTCGACCCCCGCGGCGGCCTCGCCGCCGTCGGCGTCGGGGTCGCGGACCGCTCGCGGCACTACCTCGGCCGACCGGGCGAGCGCGCCCGCCTGGTGGCCGAGGAGCCCGGCTATGCGGCAGTGGTGGGCCTGGCCCCCGGCGGCGGACTGCTGGCCACCGCGGGGTGCCCGGACGGACCGGCCGCGGTCCGGCTGTGGTCACCGGCCTCCGGCGTTCTCGTGGACGCCATCCCCGGCGCAGCGGGGGACGGCGACGGCGGCGCGGTGTGGGCGCTGGGCTTCCGCCCGGACCTCATCACCGCACGACCGGAACTGCTGCTCGTCCTCGAACGCGCGGGCCGCTACACCCTGGCCTTCTGGCGGCAGGGCGAGGGGATCCGTACGCACGGTCCCGGCTCCGCCCTCGACTTCGATACGGAGATCACCGCCTGCTGGTACGGGCCCGGCCGCACGGCGCTGGTCCAGCAGGACCGGGCGGGACGCAGCCGCCTGCTCCGCGCCGACCTCGACCGCGGGACGACGACGGTGCTTCCCACGCCCGAGGGCACGATCATCGACTTCTCCTGCGCACCCGACGGCACGGTCCACTGCCTGTGGAGCCGCGACGGCGAACCGCCCCGGCCACTGATCTGCCACCCGGAGAGCCCGGAAAGCGCGGAGCACCCGGAACCCCCGGAACGTTCCGGCCGCTCCGGCCACGCCGGCCGCTCCACGACGGCGTCACGCGGCACGGCGCCCGGCGGACCGACCGGATCCAGGCGCCGCGAGCTCTGGACACGCCGGCCGTACGGGCAGATCCACAGCTTCGTGGCCACCCCGCCAGGCCGCGGGGCGGGCCGCCGCCCCTGGCCGACGGTCTTCCTCGTCCACGGCGGACCCCACACCCACGACCGGGACGCCTACGACGCCCGGACCGAGGCCCTGGTCCGGGCCGGATTCGCCGTGGTGCGCACCAACTACCGCGGCTCGACGGGCTACGGCCCCCGCTGGCGGGACGACTTCGGCCACCGGGTCGGCCTCGCCCAGCTCGAAGACCTCGCCGCGGTGCGCGGCCACCTCATCGACGCGGGAGTCTCGGAGCCGGGCCGTACCGGCCTGTGCGGCTACTCCTGGGGCGGCTATCTGACGCTGCTGGCGATGGGCGTCCAGCCCCGGCTGTGGGACGTCGGGCTGGCCGTCGCCCCGGTGGCCGACTACACGGCGGCGTACCGGGCGACGACGCCGGCGCTGCGGGAGGTCGACGACCGCCTCTTCGGCGGCACCCCCGAGCAGGTGCCGCACCGCTATCGCGCGGCCTGCCCGATGACCTATGTGGGCCGCGTACGCGGCCCGCTCTTCCTCGCCGCCTCGGCGGACGACGAGAAGTGCCCTCCGGAACAGATCGAGCGCTATCTCGCCGCGCTGCGGCGCCGCGACGTCCCGCATCGCGTCCGGTGGCTCGGCGGCGGACACGACGTGGGCCGTGACCCAGCCGGACACGCCGCCGCCTGGGCCGCCATGGTGCGCTACGCCGACGACACGCTGCGCGCCTCCCCCAGAACCGCCGACCGCCGCGACATCGGGCGGACCGGCTCGCACCACCCCGTCCACCACACCGAAGAAAGGCCAACCCCATGAAGCGTCACGGACTGCGCGTCGACCCCATCAGCGCCACCGAGCGGGAGCGCGGGATCATCATTCCGCCGGACCACCAGCTCACCCTGGACAAGGCGGTCCCGGTCCGGCCGAACGGCCAGGCGCGGACCTGCACCACCACCCGCACGGAGAAGAACGCGGAGAAGTAGTCGCCTCTGCAGCGAGCCCCAGCAGCGCCGCAGCGGGGTGCCGTGCCCGGCACCCCGCCGCGGCGCCGGCCGTGCCGGTGAGGACAGGAGAACATCATGACCACAGCTACGGCAGCGACGGCAGCACCCCGGACGAACGGTCCCCGGCCGGAGAAGCACCGGCCGGACAAGCACCGGCCGGACAAGCCCGAGACGACGGAACCGCGCCAGAACCCGCCGACGTTCCTCAGTGACCCGTACCCGACCCTGGCCAGGATGCGGCAATCGGCCCCGGTCTCCGTGCTGCACAGCGACGGCGGCCTGCGACTGTGGATCATCCCGCGCTACGACGACGTCCGGGCCGCGCTCTTCGACCCCCGCTTCGCGCAGGACGTGCGGCGCGCCCAGGCCCTGGCCGACAGCCGGGTCGAGGGCGTCAACCTGGGCACCGAGATCACCCATATGCTCAGCAGCGATCCGCCCGACCACACCCGCCTCCGCCGCGTGGTCCAGGCGGCGTTCAGCCGCAAGCGCGTCGAGGCGATGCGGCCGATGGTCGAGCGCATCACCCTCGAACTCCTCGACGGGCTGGACGCGGCAGCCGCGCGCCACACGACCCGCACCACCACCGCCACGGTGGACCTGGTACGTGACTTCGCCTTCCCGCTGCCGATCCTCGTCGTCTGCGAACTGCTCGGCTTCCCGCCCGAGGACCGCGACCTCTACCGGAAGTGGTCGACCGCCATCGTCACCCAGGAGGGCGACCACGCCGCGTTCCAACAAGCCGTCCAGGAGATGGGCTCGTACGTCCTGGCCATCGCCGACCGGCGTATCCGCCGCAATGACCGTCCCGCCGATCTGCTCACCGAGCTGCTGGAAGCCCGCGAACGCGGAGAGCTGACGGACGACGAGATCGTGGGCATGGTCGCCCTGCTGCTGATCGGCGGCCATGAGACCACCGTGAACCTGCTGGGCACCTCCTGCCTCGCGCTGCTGCGCGATCCCGGCCAGGCCGCCTGGCTGCGCGCCGATCTCACCCGGATGCCCAGGGCCGTCGAGGAGTTCCTGCGCTACGACTCCCCCATCTGCATGGCCACCACCCGCTTCACCACCGAGCCGGTGGACGTCGGCGGGGTGGAGATCCCGCAGGACGAGTTCGTGCTGCTGTCCCTCGGCGCGGCCAACCGCGACCCGGCGCGCTTCCAGGACCCCGACCGCCTCATCCTCGACCGCCGGGACGCCGGCCATCTCGCCTTCGGCGGTGGCATCCACCGCTGCCTCGGGGCCCTGCTCGGCAAGCTGGAGACCGAGATCGCGCTCACCGCGCTCCTCGCCCGCTTCCCCGGAACGACCCTGGCCTGCCAGGAGCGCGACCTGCGCTGGCGCAACACGATGATGCTGCGCGGCTTGGAGGCGCTGCCCCTCACCCTGCGCCGCTGACCCCCCCCGACCCGGTGCGCGGAAGGAGGCCTACCGGGGGAAGCGGGAGGCCGCAGAACGCCAGGCGCCGGCTCCGTCCGCCGCGAGACCGGAAATCCCTGGTCGGCATGGTGCGGACCAGGGATTCGCCAGGGAGTCCTCAGGGAGGTTCAGAGCTGTCCGAGGGGCCTTTCAGGCACTTCGGGCTGTGTGCGCAGAGAGAGGCCTGGCAGCTCTGACGGAGAAACCATGCAGGTCAGCACACTTGCCTAGCACTCGATGACGTTGACGGCGAGGCCGCCGCGCGAGGTCTCCTTGTACTTGATCTTCATGTCGGCGCCGGTCTCCTTCATGGTCTTGATCGCCTTGTCGAGGGAGACGTGGTGGCGGCCGTCGCCGCGCAGGGCCATCCGGGCGGCGGTGACGGCCTTGACCGAGGCCATGCCGTTGCGCTCGATGCAGGGGATCTGGACCAGGCCGCCGACCGGGTCGCAGGTGAGGCCCAGGTTGTGCTCGATGCCGATCTCGGCGGCGTTCTCGACCTGCTCGGGGGAACCGCCGAGGACCTCGGCGAGGCCGCCGGCCGCCATCGAGCAGGCGGAGCCGACCTCGCCCTGGCAGCCGACCTCGGCGCCGGAGATCGAGGCGTTCTCCTTGAAGAGCATGCCGATCGCACCGGCGGCGAGCAGGAAGCGGACGATGCCGTCCTCGTCCGCGCCCGGGATGAAGTTCAGGTAGTAGTGCAGCACGGCGGGGATGATCCCGGCCGCGCCGTTGGTGGGCGCGGTGACGACCCGGCGGCCGGAGGCGTTCTCCTCGTTGACGGCCATCGCGTAGAGGGTCACCCACTCCATGGCGTTGGCCGGCCCGATGCCCTCGGCGCGCAGGGCGCGGGCGCCCGAGGCGGCGCGGCGGCGCACCTTGAGGCCGCCGGGGAGGATGCCCTCGCGGGACATCCCGGCCCGCACGCACTCCTGCATGACGCGCCAGATCTCCAGCAGCCCGGCCCGGATCTCCTCCTCGCTGCGCCAGGCCTTCTCGTTCTCCAGCATCAGGCCGGAGATGGACAGGCCGGTCTCGCGGCTGAGGCGGAGCAGCTCGTCGCCGGTGCGGAAGGGGTACTTCAGCACGGTGTCGTCCGGCTTCACGCGGTCCGCGCCCAGCGCGTCCTCGTCGACGACGAAGCCGCCGCCGACCGAGTAGTAGGTCTTCTCCAGCAGCAGGCCGCCGTCGGCGTCGAAGGCCCAGAGGGTCATCCCGTTGGCGTGGTACGGCAGCGAGCGGCGCCGGTGCAGGATCAGCTGGGTGCCCGGGTCGAAGTCGATCGGGTGGGCGCCGAGCAGGTCGAGCCGCTTCTCGGCGGTGATCCGCTCGACGTCCCGGTCGGCCTGGTCGACGTCGACCGTGCGGGGGGAGTTGCCCTCCAGGCCCAGCAGGACGGCCTTCGGGGTGCCGTGGCCGTGGCCGGTGGCGCCCAGCGAGCCGAAGAGCTCGGCGCGGACGCTCGCCACCCCGGTCAGCAGGTCCTCGGACTTCAGGCGGCGGGCGAACATCCGGGCGGCGCGCATCGGGCCGACGGTGTGGGAACTCGACGGGCCGATGCCGATGGAGAAGAGGTCGAAGACGCTGATGGCCACGGAGGACGTCCTTGTCTGGTCTCGTGGAAGGACTTGCAGGCGGGGTGCTGACACGGAACGGGGCACCGCGCGCACTGTCCAGTGTGCGCGGTGCCCCGGAATCCCAGGTGACCAGGCGAGGTGAGCCCGGTCACCCGTGTCCGAACTACAGGTTCGGGTAGAGCGGGTACTTCTCGGCGAGGGCGGTGACCCGGGCCTTCAGTGCGGTGGCGACGGTCTCGTCGAAGGCGGGCTTCAGCGCCTCGGCGATGATGTCGGCGACCTCGCGGAAGTCCTCGGCCTGGAAGCCGCGGGTGGCCAGGGCCGGGGTGCCGATCCGCAGGCCGGAGGTGACCATCGGCGGGCGCGGGTCGTTCGGGATGGCGTTGCGGTTGACCGTGATGCCGACCTCGTGCAGCCGGTCCTCGGCCTGCTGGCCGTCGAGCTGGCTGTTGCGCAGGTCGACCAGGACCAGGTGGACGTCGGTGCCGCCGGACAGCACCGAGGCGCCGGCCTCGGCGACGTCGGCCTGCAGCAGGCGCTCGGCCAGGATCCGGGCGCCGTCCAGGGTGCGCTGCTGGCGCTCCTTGAACTCCTCGGAGGCGGCGACCTTGAAGGCGACGGCCTTGCCGGCGATCACGTGCTCCAGCGGGCCGCCCTGCTGGCCGGGGAAGACCGCGGAGTTGATCTTCTTGGCCCACTCGGCCTTGGAGAGGATGACGCCGCCGCGCGGGCCGCCCAGGGTCTTGTGCGTGGTGGTGGTGACCACGTCCGCGTACGGCACCGGGTTGGGGTGCAGGCCCGCGGCGACCAGACCGGCGAAGTGCGCCATGTCGACCATCAGCAGGGCGCCGACCTCGTCGGCGATCCGGCGGAACGCGGCGAAGTCCAGCTGACGGGGGTAGGCGGACCAGCCGGCGATGATCAGCTTCGGCTGGTGCTCCTTGGCGAGGCGCTCGACCTCGGCCATGTCGACCTGGCCGGTCTTGTCGTCCACGTGGTACGCGGCGACGTTGTAGAGCTTGCCGGAGAAGTTGATCTTCATGCCGTGGGTCAGGTGACCGCCGTGGGCCAGGCTCAGACCCAGGATGGTGTCGCCCGGCTGGATCAGCGCGAACATCGCGGCGGCGTTGGCCTGCGCGCCGGAGTGCGGCTGGACGTTGGCGTGCTCGGCGCCGAACAGGGCCTTGATCCGGTCGATCGCGATCTGCTCGACCACGTCGACGTGCTCGCAGCCACCGTAGTAGCGGCGGCCCGGGTAGCCCTCGGCGTACTTGTTGGTCAGCACCGAGCCCTGGGCCTCCATGACCGCCACCGGGGCGAAGTTCTCGGAGGCGATCATTTCCAGGGTGGTCTGCTGGCGGTGCAGCTCGGCGTCGACCGCGGCGGCGATCTCCGGGTCGAGCGAGTGCAGGGACTGGTTGAGAACCGTCATGGTGTGGTCTTCCCAGGGAGGAGAGAAGGAGGTGCCGCGCCTGGCACGCCCCACGGAAGGGTGGCGGCGGGCGACCGGAGGGCGGAGGAGGCCCGGTGGCCGGGGCGGCCGCCGCACTGCGGCCACCCCGAACGGCCGGCTCAGGCCGGGTTGGTCAGGGCGTTGTACTCGTCGGCGCTGAGCAGCTCGTCGGTCGACTCGACGCGCACCTTGAACAGCCAGCCACCCTCGAACGGGGCGCTGTTGACCAGGGAGTTGTCGTCCAGGACGTCCTGGTTGACCTCGGTGATCTCGCCGGTGACCGGCGAGTACAGGTCGCTGACCGACTTGGTGGACTCCAGCTCGCCACAGGTCTCACCGGCGGTCACGGTCTCGCCGACCTCGGGCAGCTGCACGTAGACGATGTCACCGAGCGCGTCGGCGGCGTGGGCGGTGATGCCGACCGTGGAGACACCGTCCTCGACGGCGGTCAGCCACTCGTGCTCCTTGGTGTACTGCAGGTGCTGGGGGTTGCTCATGGCGTCATTCTCCAGGATGGGAAGCGGGTACGACGAAGCGGGCCGCCGGACGGACGGCTTCGACGTGGATCTTCGGGGTGGTCAGGCCCGGGCGGGCGCGCTCGTGAGGCCTCGGCGGGCGCGCCCGAGGGGCGTCAGCGGGCGCGCTTGTAGAACGGCAGCGCCACGACCTGCACCGGCTCGTGCTTGCCGCGCACGTCCACCGCGACGGTGGCGCCCGGGGCGGCGTGCGCCGCGTCCACATAGGCGATCGCGATCGGCTTGCCCAGCGTGGGGGAGGGCGCGCCCGAGGTGATCCGGCCGATCGGCGCGCCGTCGGCGGTCACCACGGTGTACTCGGCGCGCGGCACGCGCTTGCCCTCGGAGACCAGGCCGACCAGCACCCGCGGCGGGTTGGCCTCGGCCGCGGCGGCGGCCTGCTCCAGGGCCTTGCGGCCGACGAACGCGCCCTCGTTGGTGGTCTTGTCGAAGCGGACCACCCGGCCGAGGCCGGCGTCGAAGGGGGTCAGGTCGGTGGAGAGCTCGTGCCCGTAGAGCGGCATGCCGGCCTCCAGGCGCAGCGTGTCGCGGCAGGAGAGGCCGCAGGGGACGAGGCCGCGGCCGGTGCCGGCCTCGGTCAGCGCCGTCCAGATGTGCGCGGCGTCGCCCGGGTTGCAGAAGATCTCGAAGCCGTCCTCGCCGGTGTAACCGGTGCGGGCGAGCAGCACGTCGCGGCCGGCCACCTGGGCCGGGAGGATCGCGTAGTACTTCAGGCCGGGCAGGTCGGCCTCGGTGGTGTCGGCCAGGATCGCGGTGGACTCCGGGCCCTGGACGGCGATCAGCGAGTAGGTGTCGCGGTCGTCGGTGACGACGGCGTCGTAGCCCTTCGCGCGGGCGATCAGCTCGTCCAGCACCAGCTGGGCGTTGGAGGCGTTGGCGACGACCAGGAAGGCGTCCTCGCGCAGGCGGTAGACGATCAGGTCGTCCAGGATGCCGCCGTCCTCGGCGCAGATCATGGTGTAGCGGGCCCGCAGCTCGCCGAGCGCGGAGACGAAGCCGACCAGCGCGTGGTCCAGCATCGCGCCGGCCTGCGGGCCGGTCACGGTGATCTCGCCCATGTGGGAGAGGTCGAACAGACCGGCCTTGGTGCGGACGGCGAGGTGCTCCTCGCGCTCGCTGCCGTAACGCAGCGGCATGTCCCAGCCGGCGAAGTCGGTCATGGTCGCGCCGAGGGCGCGGTGCAGCGCGTCGAGCGCGGTGAGGCGGAGGGACGACATGGCCTGGAACTCCTCGGTCTGGGCACTCAGGTGTGCGCACGCCGGACCGGACCCGCTCGGGGACCGAGCCTGCGCGCGGGCATGCGGCGGCTGGGTCTCCCCATCTGTCGTCGAACCTGAGAGCTTCACCGCACGCGGGCCCGCAGCGCTTCACAGCTAACAGGACAGCATGGCGGCTTGCACCGTGGGTGGGCGCGCGACAGGGCCGTGCGCCGCTTTCCAGATGTGCCTAACCCGTGCGGTAGGGGGGCCTGAGAGATTCCGGGGAGGACTTGCTCCTTCGGCGCCGGCTGTACCGCCTCTCGGGGGTACTCCGGACTCTCCCGCGCGGGTTCGAGCGGCCGGTATGGAGTTGAGGTTCTCGGCGGGGAACACCCGCAGACGCGGACATCATGGCACGTCCCGGCGGAAGACGGGAGAGGGGCCCCGGGCCCGGCCCCGCCCGGCGGGCCCGGCCCGCACCCGCCACCGGTAGCCCACCGGTACCGCCCCGGCCCCGTACCGACCGGTACCGGCGCGCACCGCGGCCCCGGCCGCGGGCCCGCTAGGCTGCTCGGCGTCGGCGGACAGAGGGCGGTACAGCGGCGGATGGGGTACCCGGTGGAGCAGCAGCAGGGGTGGGGCGGCCCGGAGGCGGCGCCGCCCGGCGGTGGATGGCCCGCGAACGAGCTGGAGCAGGTGCTCACGGCCGCGCTCGGCGATCCCGGCGCGACCCCCCGGGTGTTCGAGGTGCTCGCCCGCAGCCAGGTGTGGATCCCGCTGCCGGCCGGCGGCGACCCGCAGGGCCAGGCCCTGGACCTGCCGACCATCGAGCTGGCCGGCGACCCCTACGTCCCGGTCTTCTCCTCGCAGGAGGTGCTCCTCCAGCAGGCGCCCGGGATGGCCTTCGCGATCGCGCCGGTCTGGGAGTTCGCCCGCGGGCTGCCGCTGGGCGTGGGCATCGCGGTGAACCCGGAGGCGCCGGTGGGCATCCCGGTGCCGCCGCAGGGCGTCGCCGAGCTGCGGCGCGGGCCGCGCGAGGACCGCTGGGACGCCCCGGAGGCACCGACCGGCGGCCGGGTGGCGCTGCGCGAACCGGTGCCGGGCGAGGACCCGGAGGCCTTCCTGGCCGCCTGCCGGTACGAGCTCTCGGGCCTGCCCGGCGTCCTGACCGCCAGGCGGGCGCTGGCCAGCGTGGAGGGCGAGCCGACGGTGATGTTCGTCGGCGTCCAGCTCGATCCGGCGGCCCCGGCCGAACCGGCCGCCGTGAACGAGGCCCTGGGCCGTGCGCTGGGAACCGCGCCGCTGCCCGGCGGCGTCCACCTCGTACTGCTCGACCTCGCGGAGGACCCCGTGGTCGAGTGGCTGCTCAACCGGGTCCAGCCGTTCTACGCACGGATGTGACGCGTTCCTCCTCGCCCGGCACCGGGCCGGAGGCCACCGCCGGGCACGTCGGCGTGGCGGTGGCGGGTGGCGCCCCATAGGGTGCCTGCAGATGACCGCCGGGCCGGCGGCAGGTGAGAGAAGAAGAGGCGCAGCGAGGTGGGCGCATGAGTGCGGGAGCGGTAGCGGGCGGTGCACCGGGGCCCTGGGGCCAGGCACCCGCCGGGCGCCCCGGCGCGGATCCGAGAGCGCTGGAGCACGCCCTGCGCGAGGTCGCGCCGGAACGCTGGGAGGCGTACGAGGCACTGCTGCACGCGCTGGCCGCGGGGCAGGTCTGGATGCTGCTCTGGCACGGTACGCCGGGCAGTCCGGACGCCCAGTACGGGAACATGGAGATCAGCGGCCACGGCTACGCGCCGGCCGTCACCTCGCCCGAGCAGCTGGCGGCGTCCGGCTGGGCGCGGGCGCACGAGGTGATCTCGGGGCGCGAGATCGCCGCCTCGCTCTATCGCACCCGCTGGGGCCTCTGGCTGAACCCGCACGCCCCCGGCGGCGGCGTCGGGGTGCCCTGGGCGGACCTGCGCCGGATCGCGGCCGGCCTGGACCGGCTGCCGGCCGGGCCGCTGAAGCTGAGCGAACCGCAGGTGCAGGCCCAGCAGTTCTTCGCGCTGCTGGAGCGGCAGGCGGTCGAGGTGCGGGCGGTCAAGGCGTTGCGCCGGGCCTGGGTGCAGCCCTCCGTGGGCGAACCGTACCTGGCCATCGGACTTGAGCTGTACGAGAGTTCGCCGCCCACGGTGGAGGCCGTCCGGGCGCTGATGCAGCGCGCGATCGCGGTCGCGCCGGAGGGGCTCGCGGTCTCCACCGTCGCCATGGGGGACGAGTACGACCCGGTGGCGCTCTGGATGCGGGCCAACGCGCGGCCGTTCTACGACCGCGAGGCGGGCGGCCACGGCCGCTCGCAGGCCGCGCCGTACCCGCCGGTGCCGCCGCCGCCCTACGCCTCGCAGGCGGGCCCGGCGTACGGCTACGGCACCCAGGCGCCCGGCCCGGTGTGGCCGGGGCAGCAGCCGCCGCCGCAGCAGCCCTGGCCCGGCTACCCGGGGCGCTGACGCCCGCACGGTCGACGCGGCGTGCGCCGGGCGTTCCGCCGCCCGTGCCGGGGCTCCGGGCATTGCGGTGTCGGCAGCGCACGCCGGGCATTCCGGCGCCCGCACCCCAACTCCGGGCAGACCAGGTGTTCGTGTCCCAACTACGGGCACTTCGGACACCTGTCGCAAGCACGGATGTTCGGGTGTTCTCGGCGCGATAACGGGTAGTCCGGGTATATGCACCCAAAGCCCTCCACCAGGACCGACATGACGATCCGTCATGTCGGTCCTGGCATTTCCGGTCGGATTTCCGGCTGGTTCGGTGCAGCCCCTTGACATGCATGTAACAGCTGTGTGAAGAGGGATATGCCGAAGATCCAGAGGTGCATGCCGACAGATCACAGTTGGGCATCTCTCGGTTGTCAGGGCTGGCGCAAGCCAGTTCGGATGGCAGAGAGTTCTGCGCAACGCACCGCGCGTACTGGGTGCCCCACGAGGGTGAACGCGCTGGCGGACCGCTTGAGCCTCGCGACGCCCATCCCGCGCGGCCGCAGTACCCGAGCACGTCGCACCGCTGAACACCCGCACCTGAACCTCCGCACGTCCGCACCAGCCGTACCGCCGAACCGGCGACCGGCACCCGTGGGCCGGCCACCGTCGGCGAGGGGACCGAACTGACCATGACCGCACCCATCAAGACCGCCGGGAACACGCCGGAGGCAGCCGCCGCCGCGAGCCCGGCCACGAAGATCGAGGGCCGCTCGCTCGGCCGGATCGCCTGGACCCGTTTCAAACGGGACAAGGCCGCCGTCGCCGGCGCCGTCGTGGTGATCCTGCTCGTCCTGCTGGCCGTGCTGGCCAAGCCGATCGAGTCGATGTTCGGCCTGGACCCCGACGCCCTCAACCAGGACCTCCTGGACGCCAACCTCGGTGGTCTGCCGTTCGGCGACTGGGGCGGCATGAGCCTCGACCACCCGCTCGGCGTGGACCCGCTGCAGGGCCGTGACCTGCTCTCCCGCGTCATCGAGGGCTCCTGGGTCTCGCTGCTCGTCGCCTTCGGGGCGACGCTGCTCTCCAACACCCTCGGCACCGTGCTCGGCGTGATGGCCGGCTACTACGGCGGCTGGGTGGACGCCCTGATCAGCCGGGTGATGGACGTCTTCCTGGCGTTCCCGCTGCTGCTCTTCGCCATCGCGATCTCCGCCTCGCTCCAGGGCGGCGCGTTCGGCCTGCACGGCCTCCCGCTGCACATCGGCGTGCTGATCTTCGTGATCGGCTTCTTCAACTGGCCCTACATGGGCCGGATCGTGCGCGGCCAGACCCTCTCACTGCGTGAGCGCGAGTTCGTCTACGCGGCCCGCAGCCTGGGCGCCCGGGGGCCGTTCATCCTGTTCAAGGAGCTGCTGCCCAACCTGGTCGGTCCGATCCTGGTCTACTCGACCCTGCTGATCCCGACCAACATCCTCTTCGAGGCGGGCCTCAGCTTCCTCGGCGTCGGCATCCAGGCCCCGCAGGCCTCCTGGGGCGGGATGCTCAACGACGCGATCAAGTACTACCAGGTGGACCCCCAGTACATGGTGGTCCCCGGTATGGCGATCTTCCTCACGGTGCTCGCCTTCAACCTGCTCGGCGACGGGCTGCGTGACGCCCTCGATCCCAAGAGCAACTGACATCACGTCAGGACCCTCCGATCCGCCACCACTTCCTCAAGGGGTTGATCTCACCATGCGTAGGTCCCGTACCGTCGGACTGACCGCAGTGGCCGCCGCCGCTGTCCTGGTCGTCACCGGGTGTACCTCCGGTTCATCCAAGAGCGGGGGCGACTCGTCGTCCTCCGCCGCGTCCGGCGGCGGCGCCGACGCGGCCACCAAGGGCATCGTCAACGCCTCGGACAAGAAGGGCGGGACGGTCACCTACGAGATGAAGGGCACGCCGGACTCGCTCGACCCCGGCAACACGTACTACGCCTACATCTACAACTTCTCGCGCCTGTACGGGCGTCCGCTGACCACCTTCGCGCCGGGCCCCGGCGACGAGGGCAACAAGCTCGTCCCGGACCTCGCCGAGTCCATGGGCCAGCCCAGCGCGGACGGCCTGACCTGGACGTACAAGCTGCGCGCCGGCCTGAAGTACGAGGACGGCAGCGCGATCACGTCCAAGGACGTGAAGTACGCCGTGGAGCGCTCCAACTTCGCGCCGGACGTGTTCTCCAACGGTCCGACGTACTTCAAGGACCTCCTGGTCGACAACCCGACCCCGTACGCGGGCCCGTACAAGGACGCGGCCGGCGACCTCAAGTCCATCGAGACGCCGGACGACCTGACCGTCGTCTTCCACCTGAAGCACGCCTTCGCGGACTTCGACTACCTGGTCTCTGCCCCGCAGACCGTCCCGGTCCCCAAGGACAAGGACAAGGGCGCCGACTACGTCAAGCACCCGATGGCCTCGGGCTCCTACAAGTTCGAGTCCTACGAGGACGGCAAGCAGCTCACCCTGGTGCCGAACACCAGCTGGGACGCGAGCACCGACACGATCCGCAAGCAGCTCGCGGACAAGATCGTGCTCAAGATGAACATCGAGCAGTCCACCATCGACAAGGACCTGCTGGCCGGCAACGCCCAGGTGGACCTCGTCGGCGGCGGCGTCGACCCGCAGACCCAGGCGCAGATCCTGCAGAACCCGAAGCTGAAGGCCAAGACGGACAACGCCTACGGCGGCCGCCTGGTCTACACCGCGATCGACAGCCAGGTCGCGCCGTTCGACAACGTCGAGTGCCGCAAGGCCGTGCAGTACGCGATCGACAAGGTCTCGGTGCAGACCGCGGTCGGCGGCCCGATCCGCGGCCAGATCGCCAACTCCGTCCTGCCGGCGGACATCCCCGGTCACCAGGACATCAACCTGTACGAGACCAAGGACAACAAGGGCGACGAGGCCAAGGCCAAGGAAGCCCTCAAGGCCTGCGGCAAGGAGGGCGGCTTCAACACCGTCCTGAGCGCCCGGACCGAGCGCGCCACCGAGATCGCCGCCGCGACCTCGATCCAGGCCGCGCTGAAGAAGGTCGGCATCAACGCCGAGATCCAGCAGTACCCGCAGGGCAAGTACCTCTCCGACAACGTCGGCGTGCCGGCGAAGAACAAGGAGAAGAACATCGGCCTGATGATGATGCAGTGGGGCGCCGACTGGCCGACCGGCTACGGCTTCCTGCAGCAGATCGTCGACGGCCGCGCCATCAAGGAGGCCGGTAACAGCAACCTGGCCTCGCTGAACGACCCGGCGATCAACAAGCTGCTCGACGACGCCGCCGTCAACACCGACAAGGCGGCCCGCGAGAAGATCTACGCGGAGATCGACAAGAAGGTCATGGAGCAGGCGGTCTACGTCCCGCTGACCTACTTCAAGGTGTTCCTGTACCGCTCGGACACCGCCACCAACGTCGTCTCCACCTCGGCCTTCTCGGGTGAGTACGACTACCTGAACATCGGTACGACCAAGTAAGAGCCTGGCTCCGTATCCCTGAAGGCAGGTGAAGGCAGCGGCGCCCGCCGCCGTCCGGAAGATCCCGGACGGCGGCGGGCCGCCGGAGCCGACCAACTGTGTTTGCCTACATCCTCCGCAGGACGCTCGCGGCCGTGGTGCTGCTGCTGGTGGTCAGCGCGGTCACCTTCGCGATCTTCTTCCTGCTGCCGCGCCTGGCCGGTGAGACCACCGACCAGCTGGCCACGCAGTACATCGGGAAGAACCCGTCCCCCGAGGCGGTCGCGGCGGTCAAGAAGAACCTCGGCTTCGACCAGCCGATCTACGTCCAGTACGGGCGCTTCCTGAAGGCGCTCGTCACCGGGGCCGAGTACAAGTTCGGCCCGGACGCCGCCACCTGCCACGTGCCCTGCTTCGGCTACTCCTTCAAGAACCACCTGGAGGTCTGGCCCGAGCTGACCAAGCGCATCCCGATCACGCTGTCGCTGGCCATCGGCGCCGCCGTGCTCTGGCTGGTCTCCGGCGTCACCACCGGTGTCATCTCCGCGCTCAAGCCGAAGTCGATCTTCGACCGGCTCTCCATGGGTGTCGCGCTGGCCGGTGTCTCGCTGCCGGTCTTCTTCACCGGTGCGCTGCTGCTCACGCTCTTCAGCTACGAGTGGCCGATCCTCGACAACCTCCAGTACGTCAACTTCACCGACGACCCGCTGATGTGGGCCCGCAACCTGATCCTCCCGTGGATCTCGCTGGCCTTCCTCTACTCCGCGCTCTACGCCCGGCTCACCCGCGCCGGCATGCTGGAGACGATGAGCGAGGACTACATCCGCACCGCCCGGGCCAAGGGCCTGGCCGAGCGCAAGGTGGTCGTGAAGCACGGGCTGCGCTCCGCGCTCACCCCGGTCGTCACCATCTTCGGCATGGACCTCGGTCTGCTGCTCGGCGGTGCGCTGATCACCGAACAGGTCTTCTCGCTCCAGGGCGTCGGCGCCTTCGCCGTCTCGGCGATCTCCGACAACGACCTGCCGAAGATCCTCGGCGTCACGCTGCTCGCCGCCTTCTTCATCGTCCTCTGCAACCTCGTGGTTGACCTCCTGTACGCCGCTGTCGACCCCCGGGTGAGGCTGTCGTGACCGAGCTCCAGAAGACCCCGGCGCCGGTGGCCGCCGCGACCGGGGACCCGTTCCTCTCGGTCCGGGACCTGCGGATCCACTTCGACACCGACGACGGCCTGGTCCGCTCGGTGGACGGGGTCAGCTTCGACCTGCACAAGGGGAAGACCCTCGGGATCGTCGGCGAGTCCGGCTCCGGCAAGTCGGTCACCTCGCTCGGCATCATGGGCCTGCACCGCTCCAAGCGGGCCCGGATCAGCGGCGAGATCCACCTGGACGGCGAGGAGCTGGTCGCGGCCGGCCCCGAGCGGGTCCGCCAGCTGCGCGGCCGCGAGATGGCGATGATCTTCCAGGACCCGCTGACCGCGATGCACCCCTACTACACCGTCGGGGCGCAGATCATCGAGGCCTACCGGGTGCACCACCCGCAGGCGACCAAGAAGCAGGCCCGGGCCCGCGCGGTCGAGATGCTCGACCGGGTCGGCATCCCGCAGCCCGACCGCCGGGTGGACGACTACCCGCACCAGTTCTCCGGCGGCATGCGCCAGCGCGCCATGATCGCGATGGCCCTGGTCAACGACCCGTCGCTGCTGATCGCCGACGAGCCCACCACCGCGCTGGACGTCACCGTCCAGGCGCAGATCCTGGACCTCATCCGGGACCTCCAGGAGGAGTTCGGCTCGGCCGTCATCGTCATCACCCACGACCTCGGGGTGGTCGCCGAACTCGCCGACGACATCCTGGTCATGTACGGCGGCAAGTGCGTCGAGCGCGGCCCCGCCGAGACCCTCTTCGACGCGCCCCAGCACCCCTACACCTGGGGCCTGCTGGGCTCGATGCCGCGTCTCGACCGTGAGCTCCAGGAGCGGCTCGTCCCGGTGAAGGGCACCCCGCCCAGCCTGATCAACGTGCCGTCCGGCTGCGCCTTCCACCCGCGCTGCCCGTACGCCGGGCTGACCGGCGGGCGCTCGGCCGACGAGGTCCCCGTCCTGACCGAGGCAGCGCCCGGGCACCACGCGGCCTGCCACCTCGCCGCCGCCGACCGGCGCCGCATCTTCACCGAAGAGATCGCGCCCCGGCTGTGAGCCCGGTTTCGTACCACCATTCTGGAGAGAACCGATGACGGACACTCAGGCGGCGGCCCCCGAGCCCATGAAGAAGGTGCCCGCGCCCGCGCCCGCGCCCGCCCCCGACCGCGAGCCGCTGCTCCGGGTGACCGGCCTGACCCGGCACTTCCCGATCAAGGGCGGTCTGCTGCGCCGCAACGCCGGGGCGGTCCGGGCCGTCGACGGCATCGACTTCACCGTCAACGCGGGGGAGACCCTGGGTGTCGTCGGCGAGTCCGGCTGCGGCAAGTCGACGATGGGCCGGCTGGTCACCCGTCTCGACGAGCCCACCGGCGGGAAGGTCGAGTTCGAGGGCACCGACATCACCCACCTGGGCACGGGTGCGATGCGGCCGCTCCGGCGCGACATCCAGATGATCTTCCAGGACCCGTACTCCTCGCTGAACCCCCGGCACACCGTCGGCACCATCGTCGGCGCGCCGTTCCGGCTGCAGAAGGTGCAGACCGAGGGCGGCGTCAAGAAGGCCGTCCAGGAGCTGCTGGAGCTGTGCGGGCTCAGCCCCGAGCACTACAACCGCTACCCGCACGAGTTCTCCGGCGGCCAGCGCCAGCGCATCGGCATCGCCCGGGCGCTCGCCCTGCGGCCCAAGATGGTCATCGCGGACGAGCCCGTCTCCGCCCTCGACGTCTCCATCCAGGCGCAGGTGGTCAACCTGCTGGACGACCTCCAGCGCGAGCTGGGCCTGACCTACCTGATCATCGCGCACGACCTCTCGGTGGTCCGGCACGTCTCCGACCGGGTCGCGGTGATGTACCTCGGCAAGATCGTCGAGATCGCCGACCGGGACTCGCTCTACGCGTCCCCGATGCACCCGTACACCACCGCGCTGATGTCCGCGGTGCCGGTGCCGGACCCGCGCCGCCGGCAGCGCCGCGAGCGGATCCTGCTCAGGGGCGACGTGCCCTCGCCGATCAACCCGCCGTCCGGCTGCCGGTTCCGCACCCGCTGCTGGAAGGCGCAGGAGGTCTGCGCGGTCCAGGAGCCGCCGCTGGCGGCGCTGAAGACCGGGCACCAGGTGGCGTGTCACTTCCCGGAGCGGAGCGAGGGGAACGACTAGCGGGGTCCGGAGAACAGTCCGGCCGGCGGCGAGAAGGTGCTCGCCACCGCGTGACGGTCCGCGCCCCTCTGCGCCCCTCTGCACGCCATCGGCCGTCACGTGCTGTGACGGCCGATGGCGCGGCCGTGACGGTCGGCCGAGCGCGGTGCCCGGGGGGTCCATAGTTGTCCGGTGACATCGCAGATCTTCCCCTCCGACGTGCAGCAGAGCCTGGACCTGGTCGGCATCTTCGTCTTCGCCCTCTCCGGAGGGCTGCTGGCCGTGCGCAAGAACATGGACATCTTCGGGATCTGTGTGCTGGCGGAGGTGACCGCGCTGGGGGGCGGGGTCATGCGCGACCTCGTCATCGGGGCCACCCCGGTGGCGGCCTTCTCCAACCTCGGCTACTTCAGCACGCCGCTGGCGGCCGGCCTGGTGGTCTTCTTCCTGCACCCGGAGGTCGAGCGGATCAACCGCGCGGTGCAGACCCTGGACGCGCTCGGCCTCGGGCTGTTCTGCGTCACCGGTACGGCCAAGGCGCACGACTACGGCCTCGGCGCGGTGGCCGCGATGGCGCTCGGCATGGTGACGGCGGCCGGCGGCGGCGTGATGCGCGACATGCTCGCCGGGGAGATCCCCTCGCTGCTGCGCTGGGACCGCGAGATCTACGCCGTCCCGGCCCTGGTCGGCTCGGCCCTCGTGGTGATCCTGATCGGCCTCGACCGGCTCACCGCGCTCACCGGGACGGCGGCCGCGCTGACCGCCTTCGGTCTGCGGATGCTCGCCCTCAAGTACGGCTGGCGCGCACCGCGGGCCTGGCACCGCAACGGTTCTCGCACCAGCGAGGAGTAGGCGAGCCCCCGTACGCCAGCGAGATCGCCTCGGCGGTGCAGAGCAGCTCGGGCAGCAGCCGGACCAGTTCGGCCGGCGGGACCCGGTCGGTCGGGGCGCTGACCGCGCAGGCGGCGACCGGCCGCCCGGCGCTGCCGGCCACCGGGGCCGCCACGCAGGCCACCGCCTCCCGGTGCTCGGCCGACTCGGCCGCCCAGCCCTGGCGGCGGACGGCGGCCAGCTCGGGAGGCAGCTCGTCCTCGCCGGCCCCGTCGTCGGGCAGACCGGCCAGCAGGACCCGGCCGATCGCGGTGCCGGCCGCCGGGGCGCGCCGCCCGATCCGGGTCGGCCGGGCGGTGTCGCTCCCCGTCCAGCGGCCGACCAGCTCGTCCAGGTAGAGGACCTCGCCGTCCTGGAGCACGGCCAGCTGGACGGTCAGTCCGCAGCGCCGGTGGAGGGCGGCCAGGTAGGGCGCGGCGATCTGGCGGACGTCGATCTCCTCCAGCGCCCGGTGGGCGAGCGAGAGGACGCGGCCGCCGAGCCGGTAGCGCCGGTCGGACTGGCGGTGGACGAAGCCGTGCTCCTCCAGCGTGCGCAGCAGCCGCAGGGCCGTGGACTTGTGCACCCCGATGCTGGTGGCGGCCTGGTCGAGGGTGACCGGCCCGTCGCCGAGGGACCCGAGGAGGGTGAGGGCGCGGTCGACCGACTGCGACATGGCGCCCCCAGTCCTGATCCGGTCCGGCCGATTTGCGGTGCCCGACAGGCTAACCGTTCGGCCCGGCGGGAGACCAACGAGCCCCCGGCCGTCCCGGCTTGGCCGCCGGCGGCCAAGCCGGTGCCCGGCGCCGCGGGTGGCGGGGGAGCGCCGGCCGGATGGCGGGCGGGTAGCGGACGGTTGGCCGGATCGGGGCGTTCGCGAGCGCTGCGCGGCGGCCGGATCCGCCGGGTGGCCCGAGCGTCGCGCGGTGGCCCTCTACAATCGGATGGTTATGCCATACCTGGACCATGCGGCGACCACGCCGATGCTGCCCGAGGCGATCGCCGCGATGACCGCGCACCTGGGGGTCGTCGGCAACGCCTCCTCCCTGCACGCGTCCGGCCGCCGGGCCCGCCGCGTGGTCGAGGAGTCCCGCGAGTCGCTGGCGGAGTCGCTCGGCGCCCGCCCCAGCGAGATCGTCCTCACCGGCGGCGGCACCGAGTCCGACAACCTGGCCGTCAAGGGCCTGTACTGGGCCCGGCGGGGGGCCGACCCGGCCCGGACCCGGGTGCTGTGCAGCCCGGTCGAGCACCACGCGGTGCTCGACGCGGTGCACTGGCTCTCCGAGCACGAGGGCGCCCGGGTCGACTACCTCCCGGTGGACGGCTACGGCCGGGTCCACCCGGCGGCGTTGCGCGAGGCGATCGAGCGGGACCCGGCCTCCGTCGCGCTGGTCACCGTGATGTGGGCCAACAACGAGGTCGGCACCATCCAACCGGTCACCGAACTCGCCGCGGTGGCGGCCGAGTTCGGCATTCCGATGCACGCCGACGCGGTCCAGGCGCTCGGTCAGGTGCCGGTCTCCTTCGCGGAGTCCGGGCTGACCGCACTCACCGTCACCGGCCACAAGGTCGGCGGTCCGTACGGCGTCGGCGCCCTGCTGCTGTCGCGCGGGGCCACGCCCGTCCCGCTGCTGCACGGCGGCGGCCAGGAGCGGGACGTCCGCTCCGGCACGCTGGACGCGCCGGCCACCGCGGGCTTCGCGGCCGCCGCCGCGCTCGCCGTCGAGCGGCGGGACGAGCACGCGGCGGTGCTCGGCGCGCTGCGCGACGAACTGGTCGCCTCGGTCCTGGCCGGCGTCCCGGACGCGGTCCTCAACGGCGACCCGACGACGCAGGGGCGGCTGCCCGCCAACGCGCACTTCTCCTTCCCCGGCTGCGAGGGCGACGCGCTGCTGATGCTGCTCGACGCCCAGGGCATCGAGTGCTCGACCGGCTCGGCCTGCTCGGCGGGGGTGCCGCAGCCCAGCCACGTCCTGCTGGCGATGGGCGTGGACCCGCTGCTGGCCCGCGCCTCACTGCGGTTCTCACTCGGCCACACCTCCACCCGGGAGGACGTCACCGCGCTCGCCGGAGCCATCGCCCCGGTCGTCCAGCGGGCCCGCAACGCGGGGCTGGCGGCGGCCGCGCGCGCCCGGTAAACCCGGCCGGGCCTCCGCCGCGACCACGTACTCTTGTGGGCATCATGACTGACTTCCCCGGTGCCCCGACCGCCCCGTCCACTGGCCGCCTGCGTGTGCTCGCGGCGATGTCCGGCGGGGTGGACTCCGCCGTCGCCGCCGCCCGCGCGGCCGAAGCGGGGCACGAGGTGACCGGCGTGCACCTGGCGCTCTCCGCCAACCCGCAGTCCTTCCGCACCGGCGCCCGCGGCTGCTGCACCATCGAGGACTCCCGCGACGCCCGCCGGGCGGCCGACGTGATCGGCATCCCGTTCTACGTCTGGGACCTCGCCGAGCGGTTCCGCGAGGACGTCATCGACGACTTCGTCGCCGAGTACGCGGCCGGCCGCACCCCCAACCCCTGCCTGCGCTGCAACGAGAAGATCAAGTTCGCCGCGCTGCTGGACAAGGCGATCGCGCTCGGCTTCGACGCCGTCTGCACCGGCCACTACGCCCGGATCGTCGACCTCCCGGACGGCCGCCGCGAGCTGCACCGCGCCGTCGACGCCGCCAAGGACCAGTCCTACGTGCTGGGCGTGCTCGACGCCGACCAGCTCGCCCACTCGCTCTTCCCGCTGGGCGACACCACCAAGGACGTCATCCGCGAGGAGGCCGAGCGCCGCGGCCTGGCCGTCGCGAAGAAGCCGGACAGCCACGACATCTGCTTCATCGCGGACGGCGACACCCAGGGCTTCCTGGCCAAGCACCTCGGCCGGGCCCCCGGCGACATCGTCGACGCGGACGGCACCAAGCTCGGCGAGCACGACGGCGCCTACGGCTTCACCATCGGCCAGCGCAAGGGCCTGCGGATCGGCCGCCCGGCCGCCGACGGCAAGCCCCGCTACGTGCTCGACATCTCCCCGGTGAACAACACCGTCACCGTCGGCCCCGTCGAGGGCCTGGACGTGACGGCCCTGACCGCGATCCGCCCGCGCTGGTGCGGGGCCGAGGCCGCGGCCGACGGCCGCTACACCGCCCAGCTCCGCGCCCACGGCGAGGAGGTCCCGGTCACGGCCGCCATGGTCGACGGCGAACTCCACGTCACCCTGGACACCCCCGCCCGCGGCATCGCCCCCGGCCAGGCCGTCGTCCTCTACGACACCACCCGCGTCGTCGGCTCCGCCACCATCGCCACCACCCACCGCCGCCCGGTCACGGCCTGACACGGGTCCTCCCGGTCGGAGCGTGCCGTGTGGGCCGCTGTATCAGCGGCACACACGGAAGACCAGTACGAGCGCGGCTGTGACGAGGTGCACCAGGGCGGGGTCTACAAGAACGTGAACCGCGGAATCGTCGCCCTGGTCTTCCGCTGCCGTCCCGAGGGCGGGTCCGAGCGGGTGTCGGACGAGTCGACCGCCGTCGACTGGCTCACGCCGGCCGAGGTGTCCGCCCGGATGGCCGAGGTCTACGCCGTGCGCCTACTGGATGCACTCCGGGACGACCGGGCACCCGCCGTCCGCACCCACGACCGTCGGCGGCTGCTCGGCGGGTGAGGCGCTGACCGGAACCGGATACGACCAGCCCGGCGCCTTCCCGTTCCCGGTGGGAGCGTCGGCCGCGGGTCCCCGGGGTGCGTCATAGTGGACGGAGCCGCACGGGTGGTGCGGCCCGCCGGTGATTCGACGACCCGGGCTCCGGGGAGCGGCCGGCGATGCCCGTGGCGCCTTGCGGAGAGGACGGCATGACCTTCTACGAGCAGCACCGCGACTTCGTCGAGGAGCTGGAGCGGATCGCTCCCGAGGGCGTTCGGATCGAATGGTCCGGGGACACGCTGATCATGCAGGCGTCACCCTCGAACATCCACCAGCTCAACGTCGCGCAGGTGCGCAGGCAGTTCGAGCGGCACGCCCCCGACGGCTACCTCCCCAGTGAGCGGAGCGAGATCGTCAGCCCGGACGTCTCCAAGGGGCGCGAGCCGGACCTGACCTACCTGCCCGAGGAGGCTCTCTCCCAGCCGGGCAACAAGGCCCCCGCCGGGGAGGCCCTGATCGCCGTGGAGATCGTCTCGCCCTCCAACCCGGGCAACGACTGGATGGACAAGCTGCACGACTACGCCGTGATGCGCATCCCGCTGTACCTGATCGTGGACCCGCGGCAGCAGACGGTGACGCTGTTCTCCGAGCCGGACCACGACCGGTACCACACGCGCAGTGACCGGAAATTCGGCGACGAGATCGGCATCCCGGAGCCCTTCGGCTTCACGCTGGGCCTGTCCGAGCTCGTCCCGTACAAGGACTGACCGTGCGCGTCGGCGGGGCGTGATAGACCAGTCAGCATTATGAACATCACTGTCTTCTGCTCCGCGTACTCGCTCGACGAGCGGTACTCCGCACCTGCCGCCGAATTCGCCCGTCTGCTCGGGGAGGGCGGGCACACCCTGGTGTGGGGCGGCTCCAACGCCGGGCTGATGGGGCTGCTGGCCGACGGGGTGAAGGCGGCCGGCGGCAAGCTGGTCGGGGTGCTGGTCGAACTGCTCCGGCACAAGGGCTACGAGGGCGCCGACGAGCTGGTGATGACCCTGGACCTCGCCGAGCGCAAGGCGCAGCTGCTGATGCGCGCGGACGCCGTCGTCGTGCTGGTCGGCGGCCTCGGCACGCTGGACGAGGTGACCGAGGTGCTGGAGCTCAAGAAGCACGCGCTGCACGACAAGCCGGTGATCGTCCTGGACACCGAGGGCTTCTACGCGGGCCTGCGCACCCAGCTGGAGCGGATGGACACGGAGGGTTTCCTGCCGCGGCCGCTCGGCGAGCTGATCACCTTCGCCGACACCCCCGCCCAGGTCTTCGAGCAGCTCAAGGCCTGAGAGGATCGGGACCATGGCTGCACATCTGATCACGGGCGCCGGCTCCGGCATCGGCGCCGTCCTCGCCGAGCGCCTCGCCGAACGCGGGGACGACCTCTGGCTGCTGGCCCGCGACGCCCGCCGGGCCGCGCAGTTGCGCGAGCGCTTCCCCGGGGCGCAGACCCTGGTCGGCGACCTCGGTACGCCGGCCAAGCTCTCCTGGGCCTTCGGCCACCAGGCGCTGCCGGCGGAACTCGACTCGCTGCTGCACGTGGCGGGCGTCGTCGAGCTGGGCCAGGTCGGTGAACTGCCGGTCAAGGCCTGGCAGGACACCCTGAACGTGAACCTGGTCGCGCCCGCCGAGCTGACCCGCCTGATGCTGCCCTCGCTGCGGCTGGTCAAGGGCCACGTGGTGTTCGTGAACTCCGGCGCGGGGCTCACCGCGCACGCCGACTGGTCGGCGTACGCGGCGAGCAAGCACGGCCTGAAGGCGCTCGCGGACTCGCTGCGCCACGAGGAGCACGCCGCCGGCGTCCGGGTCACCTCGGTCTACCCGGGCCGCACCGCGACCGCGATGCAGGTCAAGGTGCACCAGCAGGAGGGCCGGGAGTACGACGCCGACCGCTTCATCGCGCCCGAGTCGGTGGCGAAGGCGGTCCTGGCCGCGCTCGACGCCTCCCGCGACGCGGAGATCACCGAGATCACCGTCCGCCCCGGGAAGTGAGCCCCGGGAAGTGAGGCCGGGAAGTGAGCCCCGGGGACGTGGGTTCGCCGGCCCGAGCCCGGGCGTGGGAGGTCGGCCGGTCCGACTTCCCACGCCGGGCGCACTAGGCTCGGGCGAGTGAGCAACGGACACTCTTTCCCCGACCTGCGCGGCGCCGCCACCGGCGTCGGATCGCTGCCCGGCACCGACGCGCGGGAGGCCGCCAGGACGGCCACCGGGGCGCTGGAGCAGCTGCCGTTCCTGCCCGAGCTGCCCGCCCGCGGGCCGGGCGCCGACATGATCGGGCGCAGCGCCGGCCTGCTGGTCGAGCTGTTCGCGCAGACCGAACCCAGCGGCTGGCGCTTCACCGACCGCCCCGGCCGCGACACCCGGCGGGCCCGTGCCTGGCTGGGCGAGGACCTGGACGCCCTGGAGGAGTTCACCCAGGGCTACCAGGGCGCGCTCAAGGTGCAGGCCGTCGGCCCGTGGACGCTGGCCGCCTCTATCGAGCTCAAGCACGGCGAGAAGGCGCTCGCCGACCCCGGTGCCCGCCGGGACATCGCCGGCTCGCTCACCGAGGGGCTGCGCCGCCACCTCGACGAGGTCCGCCGCCGGATCCCCGGCGCGGCGGTGGTGCTCCAGCTCGACGAGCCCTCGCTGCCCGCGGTGCTGACCGGCGGGGTGAGGACCGCCAGCGGCTTCCAGCGGCTGCGCTCGGTGGACCGCCAGGTCGCCGAGGAGGCGCTGCGCGAGGTGATCCGCGGCGTCGACGTACCGGTGGTGGTGCACTGCTGCGCCCCGGACGTCCCGATCCCGCTGCTGCGCCGGGCCGGTGTGGCCGGAGTCTCCCTGGACTTCTCGCTGTTGACGGAACGTGAGGACGAGCAGCTCGGCGAGGCGATCGAGGCGGGCACCGTGATCCTCGCCGGCGTGGTGCCGCCCACCGACGGAGCTCCCGCTCAATCAACGGCACTGTCCGACCCGGCCGGTAGTGTCCAGGGTGTCAGGACGTTGTGGCGCAGGCTCGGGTTCGCCCCGGAGCTGCTGGGCCGCCGTGTGCTGGTGACGCCCACCTGCGGGCTGGCCGGGGCCTCTCCGGCCCACGCGCGCAAGGCGCTGTCACTCAGTGTGAGGGCGGCCCAGAGCCTGGTGGACAACCCGGAATGAGAACGTAGGAGGGCTTGCGGTGGTGGCTGTCGAGGGCTGGGAGGAGATCCCGGCGGAGGTCCGCGGGCGGCACGCCGAGCTGGCGGCCGAGATCGAGGACCACCGCGCCCGCTACTACGAGCAGGACGCGCCGGTCGTCACCGATGCCGAGTTCGACGCGCTGATGCGCGAGCTGGAGGCGCTGGAGGCCGGGCACCCGGCCCTGCGCACCCCCGACTCGCCGACCCAGAAGGTCGGCGGCGCCGTCACCGAGCAGTTCGCGGCCGTCGAGCACCGCGAGCGGCTGCTCAGCCTGGACAACGCGATGGACGACGACGAGCTGGCCGCCTGGGCCGAGCGGGTCGCCACCGAGCTGGCCGGCATCGAGTACCACTACCTCTGCGAGCTCAAGGTGGACGGCCTGGCCGTCAACCTCACCTACGAGAACGGCCAGTTGGTGCAGGCCGCGACCCGCGGCGACGGCCGGGTCGGCGAGGACATCACCGCCAACGTCCGCACCATCAAGGAGATCCCGCACCGGCTCAAGGGCGACGACGTCCCCGCGCTGGTGGAGATCCGCGGCGAGGTCTACTTCCCCACCGACGCCTTCGAGGCGCTCAACGCCTCCTTCGCCGAGGAGAACGAGCGCCGCCGGCAGGAGAACGAGGAGCGCGCCAAGGAGGGCAAGCGGCCCCGGGCGATGATCCGGCTGTTCATGAACCCGCGCAACGCGGCCGCCGGTTCGCTGCGCCAGAAGGACCCGCACATCACCGCGTCCCGCCCGCTGCACATGGTGGTGCACGGCATCGGCGCCCGGGTCGGCTTCGACATCGACAACCAGTCGCACGCCTACCGGCTGCTGCACGACTGGGGCCTGCCCACGGCCCGGCACAACAAGGTGGTCGGCACGCTGGCCGAGGTCCGCGCCTTCATCGAGCACTTCGGCGCGCAGCGGCACTCGGTCGAGCACGAGATCGACGGCGTCGTGGTCAAGGTGGACGAGATCGCCCTCCAGGGCCGGCTCGGCGCGACCTCGAAGTCCCCGCGCTGGGCGATCGCCTGGAAGTACCCGCCGGAGGAGGTCACCGGCAAGCTCGCCGCGATCAAGGTCGGCATCGGCCGCACCGGCCGGGCCACCCCGTACGCGGTGCTGGCGGAGCCGGTGAAGGTGGCCGGCTCGATGGTGCAGTACGCGACGCTGCACAACCAGCAGATCGTCAAGGCCAAGGACGTCATGCTGGGCGACACCGTGGTGCTCCGCAAGGCCGGTGACGTCATCCCCGAGATCCTCGGCCCGGTGTACGACCTGCGGGACGGCACCGAGCAGGAGTTCGTGATGCCCTCGCACTGCCACGAGTGCGGCGCCGAGCTGCGCCCGATGGCGGAGGGCGACATCGACCTGCGGTGCCCCAACGCGCAGTTCTGCCCGGCCCAGATCCGCGAGCGGATCGCCTTCCTGGGCGGCCGGTCCGCGCTGGACATCGAGGGGCTGGGCTACGTCGCGGCGACGGCGCTGACCCAGCCGCTGGAGCCGGCCGAGGCGCCGGTCCGGGACGAGGGCGACATCTTCCGCCTCACCACCGAGCAGCTGCTGCCGATCAGGGTGCTGGTCCGCGACCCGAAGACCGGCCTGCCGAAGCTCGACGACGAGACCGGCGAGGAGAAGGAGGTCTTCTTCTTCGCGACCACCACGGGCGCGGCCAAGAAGAACACCGGCCTGATGCTCGACAACATCGACCTGGCCAGGGAGCGCCCCCTCTGGCGCTTCCTCAACGGCCTGTCGATTCGGCACGTCGGCCCGGTCGCCGCGCAGGCGCTGGCCAGGGAGTTCCGTGACCTCGACCGGATCTTCGCGGCCAGCCAGGAGGAGCTGGCCGCCACCGAGGGGGTCGGTCCCGGTACGGCGCGCTCGATCGCCGAGTGGTACCAGGAGGAGTGGCACCGGGAGATCCTGGAGAAGTGGCGCGCGGCCGGGGTCCGCTTCACCGAGGAGGCCGGCGAGGAGCAGGGCGAGCGTCCGCTGGAGGGGCTGACGGTGGTGGTCACCGGCACGCTGGCCGGGCACACCCGGGACGGCGCCAAGGAGGCGCTGACCTCGCGCGGAGCGAAGGTGACCGGATCGGTGTCGAAGAAGACCGATTTCGTGGTCGCCGGTGACAATCCCGGTTCCAAGTTCGACAAGGCCGTTCAGCTCGGGCTGCCGGTCCTGGACGACGAGGGCTTCACGGTGCTGCTGGAGCAGGGGCCGGACGCGGCTCGCAGGCACCTGGGCCTGCCCGAACCGGAGGCCGTCGCCGGGGCCGCCGAGGAGCCCCCCGCCGAGGGGTGACCCGAACTCGGAGCCACCGAGTCCGTCTTGTTATCGTCCTGATGCGCCGTCACCGGGTGCCGCGCGGTGAAAGCGGGCATTGTGTCACTGTGCGGCACCGGAACGCGGTGGCGCGCTCCCGGTTGTCCGAAAGTCTGCCCGCCGGGTGGACCCCGGAATACCCTGGAGCGCAACAGAGTGTCAGCAGGGGTGGGGGCACCGGCTGAGCCGGTCTCCGCGGGGTCGCTCATGCCCGGCAGCTGCCGGCACCGGTACGGTGCCTCACCGTAAGGCGGCCTGACGGGGCGGGCCCGACGGAGGACAGGGCTTATGGATCGTACGACCGGCGGTGCGCCCACACGCCCGCCGCAGGGAGTGGCGGGTGCGGTCCTGCTGCTCGGAGTCCTGCTGGCCGGCGCCGCACCGCTCATCCCGCTGGCCGTCCTGGTCTACCGCTACGAGCCCGAGCTGCTGCCGCTGTTCGCGGTGCCGCTGGCCGTGCTGGTCGCGGCCTGGCGGATCGCCCGGGACCGCGCCCGTGACCAGCTCACCGACCCGCTGACGGACCTGCCCAACCGCCAGGCCCTCTTACTGGCCGCCCAGGAGGCCATCGCCGAGCACGAGCAGGGCTACAGCGTCGGGCTGATCCTGCTCGACCTCGACCGGTTCAGGTCGCTCAACGACACGCTCGGCCACACCGCCGGCGACCGGCTGCTGGTGCACATCGCCCGCCGGCTGCACCGCGCCCTGCGCTCCGGCGCGTCCGGCGGAGCGGGACGGGAGACGATCGACGACGTCTTCGCCGGGATGCCCCGGGACTACCGGCGCGGCCGCCCGATGGTGGCCCGGATGGGCGGCGACGAGTTCGCCGTGCTGCTGCCCGGCGTCGGCTGCCCCAACACCCTGGAGCGGGTCGCCAAGGCGCTGATCGCCGAGCTGGCCGCACCGATCCGGCTGGACGGGCTGCTGCTCGTCCTGGAGGCCAGCGCCGGCGTCTGCGTCTACCCGCAGCACGCCCAGGACGCCGAGTCGCTGCTGCGCCGCGCCGACGTGGCGATGGGCCACGCCCAGCGCGGCTGCACCTCCGTCGAACAGTACGACGAGGCCCAGGACGCCGACACGCCGTACCGGATCGGGCTGCTCGGCGATCTGCGGCGGGCGCTGGAGACCGGCGAGGTGCAGCTGCACTACCAGCCCAAGGTGGCCTTCGACGGCCGGGTGGTCGGGCTGGAGGCGCTGCTGCGCTGGGACCGGCCCGGCCAGGGCAAGGTCTCGCCGGACGAGTTCGTCGGGCTCGCGGAGTCCAGCGGCCTGATGCCCCGGCTGACCGACTACGTCCTGGAGGCGGCCGTCGGCCAGCTCGCCTCCTGGCGCGAGCAGGGCCTCCAGGTGCAGGTCGCGGTGAACGTCTCGCCGCGCGACGTGCTGAACCCGGGCTTCGCCCAGCGGGTCGCCGGGCACCTCGTCCGCCACCAGGTGCCGGCCCACGCGCTCCAGCTGGAGATCACCGAGCGGCTGCTGCTGGACGACTCCCGGCGGGCCGCCGACACCCTGGCCGAGCTGCGCGGCTACGGCGTCGGGATGTCCCTGGACGACTTCGGGACGGGCCACTCCTCGCTGGTGCGGCTGCGCAGCCTGCCGGTCGGCGAGTTGAAGATCGACCGCTCCTTCGTCTCCCGGATGGTCGCCGACGACCACGACGCGGCCGTGGTCCGCTGCTCGGTGGAGCTGGCCCACTCGCTGGGCCTGACCGTGGTGGCCGAGGGCGTGGAGGACGACGAGACCTGGGAGCGGCTGCACCGGATGGGCGTGGACGCCGTCCAGGGCTGGCTGGTCTCGGCGGCGCTGCCGGCCGAGCAGGCCACCGCCTGGCTCCGGGTGCACCGCACCGGCGCCCCGCCGGTCGAGCGGTTCGGCCCGGCGGGTCAACTGCCGCGGGTGATCCAGCCGGTGGTCAAGCCGGGAATCCAGCCGGTGCTGCCGCCGGTCATCCCGCCGGTGCTGCCGCCGGTGGTCCAGGCGGTGTCGGCAGCCCAGTTGGAGGTCCAGGCGCAGGGCACGCCGAGGTGGGTCCCGACGAGCCCGCAGTAGGGCGTCCGCGGCGGTCGCCGGCCCGGTCCCGGAGCGGGGCCGGGGCAGGGTGACCGCCCCGCGGGGTTACTCGTTGGCCGGTGGCCGGGCCGGGCCCCATAGGATGGGGTCCACAGACCAAGAGGACGGGAGCGCCGAGCCGGCTGCTCCTGCCCGGGCCCGGCACCGCCTGAGCGCGGCGCCGGGTCTCACCAGAACTCACACCCCTGAGGATCGCCGCATGCCTGGCATCACGCGCGAGGAGGTCGCCCACCTCGCTCGGCTGTCGCGTCTTGAGTTGCAGGCCGAAGAGCTGGACCACTTCGCCGAGCAGCTCGACGTGATCATCGGCGCGGTCGCGCGCGTTTCCGAGGTCGCCGGACAGGACGTCCCGCCGACCTCCCACCCCCTCCCGCTGACCAACGTCATGCGGGCGGACGTGGTGCGACCGTCGCTCACCCCGGAGCAGGCGCTGTCCGGCGCCCCCGCCGCCGAGGAGCAGCGTTTCCGTGTGCCGCAGATCCTCGGGGAGGACTGACCGATGACCGACCTGATCCGTTACACCGCGGCCGAGACCGCGAGCGCCATCGCCAAGGGCGAGGTCTCCGCCGTCGAGGTCGCCCAGGCGCACCTGGACCGCATCGGCGCCGTCGACAAGAAGGTCAACGCCTTCCTGCACGTCGACACCGAGGGCGCGCTGGACGCCGCCAGGGCCGTCGACGAGAAGCGCGCCAAGGGCGAGGAGCTGGGCCCGCTGGCCGGCGTCCCGCTCGCGCTGAAGGACGTCTTCACCACCAAGGGCGTGCCGACCACCTGCGGGTCCAAGATCCTCGAAGGCTGGATCCCGCCGTACGACGCCACCCTGACCTCGCGTCTCAAGGACGCGGGCGTGGTGATCCTCGGCAAGACCAACATGGACGAGTTCGCGATGGGCTCCTCCACCGAGAACTCGGCCTACGGCCCCACCGGCAACCCGTGGGACCTCAGCCGGATCCCCGGCGGCTCCGGCGGTGGCTCGGCCGCCGCGCTGGCCGCCTTCGAGGCCCCGCTGGCCATCGGCACCGACACCGGCGGCTCGATCCGCCAGCCCGGCGCCGTCACCGGCACCGTCGGCGTGAAGCCCACCTACGGGTCGGTCTCCCGCTACGGCCTGGTCGCGTTCTCCTCCTCGCTGGACCAGGGCGGTCCGTGCGCCCGCACCGTGCTCGACGCGGCGCTGCTGCACGAGGCGATCGCCGGCCACGACCCGCTGGACTCCACCTCGATCGACGCGCCCGTCCCGGCCGTGGTCGAGGCCGCCAAGCTGCGCGACGTGCGCGGCATGCGGATCGGCGTGGTCAAGGAGTTCGCCGGCGAGGGTTACCAGGCCGGCGTCATGCAGAGGTTCAACGAGTCCGTCGAGCTGCTGCGCGAGCTGGGCGCGGAGGTCGTCGAGGTCTCCTGCCCGTCGTTCACCCTGGCGCTGCCCGCGTACTACCTGATCGCGCCCAGCGAGGCCTCGTCCAACCTGGCCCGCTTCGACGCGATGCGCTACGGCCTGCGGGTCGGCGACGACGGCACCCGCTCGGCCGAGGACGTCACCGCCCTCACCCGCGAGGCCGGCTTCGGCCCCGAGGTGAAGCGCCGGATCATCCTCGGCACCTACGCCCTCTCCTCGGGCTACTACGACGCCTACTACGGCTCGGCCCAGAAGGTGCGCACGCTCATCTCGCGCGACTTCGACACCGCCTTCGCCGGCGTGGACGTGCTGGTCTCACCGACCACGCCGACCACCGCCTTCCCGATCGGCGAGCGCGCCGACGACCCGATGGCGATGTACCTGGCCGACCTCTGCACGATTCCGTCGAACCTCGCGGGCAACGCGGCCATGTCGCTGCCCTGCGGGCTGGCGCCGGAGGACAATCTCCCGGTCGGCCTGCAGATCATCGCACCCGCGATGGCGGACGACCGCCTGTACCGCGTGGGCGGCGCCGTCGAGGCCGCACTCAACGACAAGTGGGGGCACACCCTGCTGGAGGAGGCACCGGCACTGTGAGCAAGCTCGAAAAGGCGAAGGGCTTCAAGCACTCCAAGCCCGGCCTGTGGCTGTCCATCGGCACCAGCACGTTCGGCGCGGTCTCGATCGTCAAGGACATCCGGAAGGCGCGCGGCGAGAGCGACACGCTCAAGCTGATCAACGCCCTGGTCGGGGCGGCGGCGCTGGTCACCGGCACCGCCCTGCTGGTGCGCGAGTTGCGCCGGCTCGGCGACGACGACGTGCTGCTGGGCTGAGAACGCCCTCGGCCCGGCCGCGCACCCGACCGTGCGCGGCCGGGCCCGTACCTCCACAGACTTTTAGCGAAGGGGACGCTGTGAGCGTCATGAACCTGGTCTCCTACGAGGACGCTCTCGCGTCGTACGACCCGGTGATGGGCCTTGAGGTCCACGTCGAGCTGGGTACCAAGACCAAGATGTTCTGCGGGTGCTCGACCGAACTGGGTGCCGAGCCGAACAGCCAGGTCTGCCCGACCTGTCTGGGCCTGCCCGGCTCGCTGCCGGTGGTCAACGCCATCGGCGTCGAGTCGGCGATCAAGATCGGCCTGGCGCTGAACTGCGAGATCGCCGAGTGGTGCCGGTTCGCCCGGAAGAACTACTTCTACCCGGACATGCCGAAGAACTTCCAGACCTCGCAGTACGACGAGCCGATCGCCTTCAACGGCTACCTCGACGTGCAGCTGGAGGACGGCTCGACCTTCCGGGTGGAGATCGAGCGCGCCCACATGGAGGAGGACACCGGCAAGTCCAGCCACGTCGGCGGCGCGACCGGCCGGATCCACGGCGCCACGCACTCGCTGCTCGACTACAACCGGGCCGGCATCCCGCTGATCGAGATCGTCACCAAGCCGATCGAGGGCGCCGGCGAGCGGGCCCCCGAGGTCGCCAAGGCGTACGTCGCCGAGCTGCGTGAGCTGATCAAGGCGCTGGGCGTCTCCGAGGCCCGGATGGACAAGGGCCAGATGCGCTGCGACGTCAACCTGTCGCTGCGCCCCAACGGCACCGAGAAGTTCGGCACCCGCTCCGAGACCAAGAACGTCAACTCGCTGCGCAGCGTCGAGCGGGCCGCCCGGTTCGAGATCCAGCGGCACGCCACGGTGCTGGGCGACGGCGGCACGATCGTCCAGGAGACCCGGCACTTCCACGAGGAGGACGGCAGCACCACCGCCGGCCGGATCAAGGACAACGCCGAGGACTACCGCTACTTCCCCGAGCCGGACCTGGTGCCGATCGCGCCGTCCCGCGCCTGGGTGGAGGAGCTGCGCGCCGGTCTGCCCGAGCTGCCGCGGGTGCGCCGGGCCCGGCTGCAGGCCGAGTGGGGCCTGACCGACAAGGACATGCAGTCGGTGCTGAACGCCGGCGCGGTCGAGCCGATCCTGGAGACCATCGCCGCGGGCGCCCCGGCCGACCAGGCCCGCAAGTGGTGGATGGGCGAGCTGGCCCGGCGGGCCAACGAGACCGGCACCGAGCTGAGCGAGCAGCCGATCACCCCGGCGCAGGTCGCCCGGGTGACCGCGCTGGTCGCCGAGGGCAAGCTGAACGACAAGCTGGCCCGCCAGGTCATCGAGGCCGTGCTGGCCGGTGAGGGCGAGCCGGACGAGGTCGTCGAGAAGCGCGGCCTGGCCGTCGTCTCGGACGACTCCGCGCTCGGCGCGGCCGTCGACGAGGCCATCGCCGGCAACGAGGCGATCGCCGCCAAGATCCGCGACGGCAAGGTCGCCGCGGTGGGCGCGCTCGTCGGCGCGGTCATGAAGGCCACCCGCGGGCAGGCCGACGCGGCCCGGGTGAAGGACCTCATCCTGGCGAAGCTCGGCGTGGAAGGGCAGTAGGCACTACCTGGAGAAGCTCGGTGCCGACCGGATCCGACCACGGTTTCTAAGGCATCTAAGGCTTTCTAAGGTGCCTTAGTGCGCTCAGGGCCCGGATCCACCCCCTAAGTGGGGTGGATCCGGGCCTTTGCCGTTCCCGGCCGCCCGACCTAAGGCGCAGGCCGCCCGGAACATCGGGCAAGGTGCCGATGTGGCGCACCCCCCTGGGGGAGGAGGCTTTACCTCAGAACGAGAGAGACCACCACGAGGGGAAACACCGTGTTCGAGTACGAGCTCATCCAGCACCAGGTGCGGGAACTCCACGCCCAGGCCGACCACCAGCGCCTGGTCCGCGAGGCCAAGGGCGACCGCCGCGGCCTGCGCCGACTGCCCGCCGTCCGCTCCGAGCGGCGCGCCGCGCGTCTGCGCGAGTGCTGACGGGTCGACACCCGGCCGGGGCCGGGACGGAGATGGAAGGGGAGGTGCGATCCAGCGCCTCCCCTTCCGGGCGTCCGAGGGGCGGGATAACCGATCGGCCCGGCCCGGACGGTTATGGCATGCTCGCCTCCATGCAGCAGATATCGGTGAGTCCCGTCTTCGTCGGCCGCGGCACCGAGATCACCGAACTGGGCGAGGCGCTGCGGCGGGCCGGGGAGGGGAAGCCGCAGACCGTCCTGATCGGCGGCGAGGCGGGCGTCGGCAAGACCAGGCTGCTGGAGGAGTTCCTCGACCGGTGCTGCGCGGACGAGGGCGTGGTCACCACCGTCGGCGGCTGTCTGGAGGTCGGCGCCGAGGGGCTGCCGTACGCGCCGCTGGCCACCGCGCTGCGCCGGCTGCACCGGGGGCTGGGCGCCGAGCTGGAGGCCGCCGCGGCCGGCAGCGAGGGCCACCTCGCCCGGCTGCTGCCCGACTTCGGCGAGGCCGACGGCGAACCCAACGACGAGTACGGCCGGGCCCGGCTGTTCGAGCACACCGCGAGGCTGTTCGAGCGGCTCGGCACGGACCGTACCCTCGTGCTCGCGGTCGAGGACCTGCACTGGTCCGACCGTTCGACCCGGGAGCTCTTCACCTACCTGGTCCGCACCCTGCACCGGGCCCGCGTGCTGCTGGTGGCCACCTACCGCACCGACGACCTGCACCGCCGCCACCCGCTGCGGCCCTTCCTCGCCGAGCTGGAGCGGCTGCGCACCGTCCAGCGGATGGAGCTGGAGCGGTTCGGCCCGGGCGAGGTGGCCGAGCAGCTGGCCGGCATCCTCGGCACCGCCGACCCCGACCGGCAGCTGGTCGACCGGATCCACCGCCGCTCCGAGGGCAACCCGTTCTTCGTCGAGGAGCTCGCCACCTCCTTCCAGTCCGGCTGCTCGGCCGGGCTCACCGACTCGCTGCGGGACATCCTGCTGGTCCGGGTCGAGGCGCTGGACGAGGAGACCCAGCGGGTGCTGCGGATCGCCGCCGAGGGCGGCTCCTACGTCGAGCACGCGCTGCTGGCCGCGGTGCTGGACGACGAGGAGGAGCTGATCGAGTCGCTGCGCGCGGCCGTCGGCGCCAACATCCTGCGCCCGGACACCGACGGGGACGGCTACCGGTTCCGGCACGCCCTCGTCCGCGAGGCGGTCTCGGACGACCTGCTGCCCGGCGAGCGGCACCGGATCAACCGCCGCTTCGCCACCGCCCTGGAGCAGCAGCCGCACCTGGTCGGCTGCGACGTCCGGCCGGCCCGGCTGGCCAACTACTGGTACCACGCGCACGATCCGGTCCGGGCCCTGCCGAGCGCCCTGGACGCCGCCCGGGCGGCCCGCCGGCGCAACGCCTTCGCCGAGCAGCTGCGGATGCTGGAGCGCGCCCTGGAGCTGTGGGACGAGGTCTCCGAGGACGTCCTGGCGCACACCCTGCGCCCCTACGACTGGGCCGAGACCTACCCGCCCTGCTCCTGCGACGCGGACACCCACGACGGCGACTGCGAGCGGCTGCAACTGGTCGACGTCCTCGCCGAGGCGGTGGTCGCGGCCCGGCGCAGCGGGGACCGCGAGCGCGGGCTGAGCCTCTCCCGGCGGGCGCTGAAGCTGGTCGACGAGAACCGCGACCCGGCCCGGGCCGCCTGGTTCCGGATGAACCGGGCCCGGATGTTCGGCCACCTCAACCGCTCCAAGGACCAGGACGAGGCGGCCTACGCCCGGCGGCTGGTCGAGCACCTGCCGCCCTCCGCGGTGCAGGCCGAGGTGTTCGCGCTGAGCGCCGGCATCGCCATGCTCAACAACCCGACCGGCGAGAGCGTCGAACTCGCCGAGCGGGCCGCGGCGATCGCCCGCCAGGTCGGCGCGCACGCCGTCGAGCAGCACGCCCGGATGACGCTCGGCACGCTCCGCCACGACCTGGGCAACGACCCCGAGGCCGCCGTCACCGAGCTGACCGAGGCGCTCGCCGCCACCCGTGGGCTCGGCGTCCCCGACCTGATGCTCCGCGGCCTCAACAACCTGGCCAGCCTGCTGCAGTCGCTCGGCCGCGCGGAGGAGGCGGTGGCGCTCGCCCGCGAGGGGCTGGAGACGGCGGACGGCACCGGCCTGCTGCGCAACATCGGCACCCTGCTGCTCGGCAACCTCGCCGAGGCGCTGCTCGACCTGGGCCGGACCGGGGAGGCGGCCGAGCTGCTGGCCGGCGCCGAGCGGACCCAGTACCCGGGCAGCCACGCCGAGTTCCTCGACCGGCTGCGGGGCGAGCTGGCCCTGCTGCGCGGGGACCTCCCGGCGGCGGCCGGCATGCTGGCCCAGGCCCGGGCCTCGGACCGGGTCTGCCAGGTCCAGCACTCGGTGCCGATCTCCCGGCTCGCGGTGCTGATCGCCGCCCGCGGCGGGCGGCCGCTGGAGGCGCGGGCCGAACTGCTCGCGGTGATCGGGGGCCCCGTCCCGGCCGGGAACGAGGCCGCGCTCTACCCGCTGCTGATCGACGGAGCCGCGGCCGAGGCCGACGGCCGGGGCCTGCCGGAGGCCGATCCGGGCCGGCCCGCGGTGCTGGCCAGGATCGCCGAGGTGGCCGCCGGGCTGACTCCCAAGGCGCCGCTGCACCACGGCTGGGCGCGCCTGCTGGAGGCCGAACTGGCCCGGGCCGAGGGCCTGGACACCCCGGTGCAGTGGGCCGTCGCCGTCGAGGCGCTGCGGCCGGCCGGGCTGCCCGGCCCGCTGGCGGCGGCCCTGCTGCGGGCCGGCGAGGCCGGGGTGCTGGCCGGCGACCGGGAGGCCGGGGCGGCCCTGCTCCGCGAGGCCCGGACGCTGGCCCGGGCCCGGTCGGACAGCGCGCTGCTGGCCGAGATCAACGGCCTGGCCGAGCGGGCCGGTCTGGCGCTGACCGCCCGTGCGGCGAGGGCCGTCGCGGTGCCCGCGGTCGGCGACTCCTTCGGGCTCACCCCCCGTGAGCGGGACGTGCTCCGGTTGCTCGCCCGGGGCCGTACCAACCGGCAGATCGCGGAGGAGCTGTACATCTCGCCGAAGACCGCGAGCGTGCACGTCTCCAACATCCTCGGCAAGCTCGCGGTGGCCGGCCGGGGCGAGGCCGCCGCACTGGCGCACCGCCTGCGGCTCTTCCCGGACGAGCCGGCGCTGGCCGGCCGCTGACCCGCACGCTCGCCGGTGACCACCGGCCGGACCTGCCCGGACCGGCCGGTGGTCGCCGGACCCCGCCGCGTGCTCCCGTGCGCGCCGCGTGAGCCCCCGCCCGCACGCCCCCGCCAACCGGCCTGATCCGGCGGAATCGGGTGCATTTCACCACCCCTTCACCATTACTCTAAGTTGAGTGTGCGTGTCATTGAGTGACCGAAGTGGTGTAGGGTCCCGAGTGGGAACATCGGTGCGGTGCGTCGGCCGGCAGGCCGCCCACCCCCTGGGCCATCGCCCTGACGGGGCGCCTGGTCACCGCGTACGGCCATCAGGTGCGCGGCCGGTGGCCCGTGGCCGGGGCGCCAGGCTCCGGGCCGGAGGGGGAGAGGCCGAGTGAGCTCCACCGATGCGGTGCTGCCCGGAGCCGGACGGTCGGGCGTACCGGACGCCGACCTGTCCGCAGCCGTCCGGCGCGGCCCGGTCCGCCGACTGCTGTACAGCCGATCCCTGCCCGGCACCGTGCTCGGCGCCCTCTGCCTGGCGTACGCCCTGGGCGCGTCCCTCGGCTGGGGGTCACGCCAACTCTCCGTCTTCATGGGGGACTTCGGCCTGGCGGCGGCCGCGCTCGCGGCCGCGCTGTCCTGTCTGACGTACGCCTGTACGGTCGGCGGCCCGGCCCGCTCGGCCTGGCTGCTGTTCGGCCTCTCCTCGCTCATGGTCGCGTTCGGCAACGCCACCTGGGGCTGGTACGAGCTGGTCGAACCCGGCAAGCAGCCGCAGGACTCGCTCGCCGAGTTCGCCTTCCTGCTGTTCGCCCCGCTCGCCATCACCGGCGTGCTGGTGCTCTCCCAGCGCCCGCGCAGCGCCGCCGGCTGGCTCTGCCTGCTGCTGGACGGCTGGCTGGTGGCCGGCTCGCTGTTCACCCTGAGCTGGAGCCTGGCACTCGGCCGGATCGCCGCCGGCGCGGACGGCTCCGTGGTGGCGCTGGCGACCAACCTGGCCTACCCGGTGCTGGACATCCTGCTGGTCAGTCTGGTGGTCGGGCTGCGCTTCGGCGGCCGCGACGGCAACCGGGCCGCGGTGCACACCGCGATGATCGCGCTCGCCGTGACGGTGCTCTGCGACGCCCTCTTCACCTCGCCGGAGCTGAAGAGCAACTACCACTCGGGGGAGCTGCTGGACGCCGGCTGGTTCGCCGGCAGCCTGCTGCTGGCCTGGGCCCCGTGGTCGCCGCGCTGGCGCCGTCCGCTGCGCGAGCACCCCTCGGTCGGCGGCCTGCCGCGCCGCCGGGTGGCCACCACCTTCAGCGCGCTCACCCCGTACGCGGCGGCCGCCGTCTGCACCGCCGGGATCCTCTACAACGCCCTCGGCGGGCGGCCCCTGGACCGGGTGGTGGCCGCGGCCGCCTGCACCGTCGGCCTGGCCCTGATCCTGCGCCAGGGCGTGATGCTGCTGGACAACCTCTCGCTGGCGCAGGAGCTTGCCCACAAGGAGGCGCACTTCCGCTCCCTGGTGCAGGGCTCCAGCGACGTCATCATGATCGCCGGCGCCAACGGCGTGCTCTCCTACGTGTCCCCGGCCGCGCTCGGCGTCTACGGGCGGGATCCGGAGGAGCTGGTCGGCGGCAACCTGCTGGACCTCGTCCACCCCGAGGACGTGGACCGGGTGCTCGCGGAGGTCCGCCGCTTCCTGGCCCGGGGCCGGCTCGCCGCGCTCCGCTCGCCCGCCGCCGCCGAGCCGTCCGCGGCCCGGGTGGAGTGCCGGATCAGCTCCGGCGCCGGCGAGTGGCTGCACGTCGAGTCCACCGTCAACCGGTACCGCGACGGCCTGATCCTGAACAGCCGGGACGTCACCGAACGCGTCATACTGCAGGCCCAGTTGCAGCACAACGCCTTCCACGACCCGCTCACCGACCTGCCCAACCGGGCGCTGTTCGCCCAACGGCTGCGCGCCGCCCTGGCCACCCGCGGCCAGCAGGGCGGCGCGGGCGCCGGGATCGCCGTGCTCTTCCTCGACCTGGACGGCTTCAAGGCGGTCAACGACAGCGCCGGCCACCAGGTCGGCGACGAACTGCTGGTGCAGGCCGCCCGCCGGCTGCAGGGCGCGGTGCGCGGCGGCGACACCGTCGCCCGGTTCGGCGGGGACGAGTTCGCGGCGCTGGTCTGCGGCCCGCTCGGCCGGTTGCAGGTCCAGGAACTCGCCGAGCGGCTGCGGATCGCCCTCTCCGAGCCGTACTGGATCGGCGGCGCCGAACTCAGCGTCGCGGCCAGCATCGGCATCTCCTTCGGCACCCCCGAGCGTGGCCCGGCCGCCGATCCCCGGGCCGCCACCGACGAGCTGATGCGCAACGCCGACCTCGCGATGTACCGGGCCAAGTCCGAGGGCAAGGGCCGGGTGGTGCTCTACACCCCGGCGATGCGGGCCGACCTGGAGCGCCGAACCGAGCTGGAGGAGCGGCTGCGGGTGGCCGTCCGCGAGGGCGGCTTCACACTGCTCCACCAGCCGGTGGTGGACCTCGGGACCGGCGCCGTCACCGGCGTCGAGGCCCAGGCCCGCTGGCGCTCCGCGCAGGGCCTGCTGCTCACCCCCGCCGAGTTCCTGCGCTCCGCCGAGCACGGCGACGCGGCCACCCGGTTCTCCCGCTGGCTGATCCACGAGGCGGTGACGGCCGCCGCGCTGCGCCGCGGGCTGCCGGCGAGAACCCGCTCGGCGCCGGCCCCGGTGCCGGTGTCGGTCCGGCTCTCGGCGCAGCGCCTCTGCTCGCCCGGCATGTACGAGGCGGTGGTCGCGGCGCTGCGCGACACCGGACTGCCGGCCGGCCACCTGGTGGTCGAGGTGGCCCGGATGGGCCCGGACGCGCTGGCCGACGAACTCGGCCGCCGGCTGGCCGCGCTGCGCCGGCTCGGCGTCTCGACCGCGCTGGCCGGCTTCGGGGCGGGCAACGGCTCGTTGGGGGCGCTCGCCCGGCTGCCCTTCGACAGCCTCAAACTGGACCGCACGCTGGTCCAGGACCTCGGTGATTCGCCGCTCGGCCGGACGCTGGCCGGGCACGCGCTGCGGCTCGGCCGGGACCTCGGCCTGGTGACCGCGGCCGAGGGGGTGGACCTGCCGCGCCAGGTGGCCGTCCTCCAGGAGCTGGGCTGCCGGCAGGGCCAGGGGTCGGCCTTCGCCCCGCCGCTGGACGAGACCCGGCTGCGGCGGGCGCTGGTGCGCCGTTCCTACCCGCTGCCGCGCCCGCTCGGCTCGCTCTCGGCGCGGCGCGCGTACCTGGCCGCGGACACCCGGACGGGTGGCCGCGGCGAGCCCGGCGCGGGCCGGTCCGGGCCCCCTCACAGCCCCTCCGACCTGCCCGAACACCGGGCCGCCGCCGGCCCGGGGCACGGTCCGCATGGCGAGACTGTCGTCCCACCTGCTTGACAGTCGACCCCGCACGGGAGGAAGGTCGTTGCCATGCGCACCCGAATTCTCGTACTTGGCGGGCGCGTCGGCTGAGCGGGCGATGCCCCGCTCGTGACAGACCGACGCGCCACCCCTCGCATGCCCTTGGCACGAGGGGTTTTTTGTTGCACTGACGCTGTTCCACTCCGCAAGACCACTGGCCCCGGCCGCCCGATTCCCCCCGATTCCGGAGGGAGAGGAGGGACGATTGGGGCAGAGCCGGCGATCGGCCCGACACGCGGGACCCCACCCTCAGCCACTTGGGGCCCGCAACCACCCGGGCCGGCGAAACCCGAGAAGAGACAGGCAGATGACTGAGCACGCCGCATCCCCCCGCCGCGGGGACACCCCGGCCGCCCACGCTCCCGCTCCCCAGCACGTCGTCGAGACCATGACCGGAGCCCAGTCGCTCATCCGCTCGCTGGAGGCCGTGGGCGCGGACACCGTCTTCGGCATCCCGGGCGGGGCCATCCTTCCCGCGTACGACCCGCTGATGGACTCGACCAAGGTGCGCCACATCCTGGTCCGCCACGAGCAGGGCGCCGGCCACGCCGCCACCGGTTACGCCCAGGCCACCGGCAAGGTCGGGGTCTGCATGGCCACCTCGGGGCCGGGCGCGACCAACCTGGTGACCCCGATCGCCGACGCGTACATGGACTCCGTCCCGATGGTGGCGATCACCGGGCAGGTCGCCTCCAAGGCGATCGGCACCGACGCCTTCCAGGAGGCGGACATCTGCGGCATCACGATGCCGATCACCAAGCACAACTTCCTGGTGACCGACCCCGCCGAGATCCCGCGGGTGATCTCCGAGGCGTTCCACATCGCCGCCACCGGCCGTCCCGGCCCGGTGCTGGTCGACATCGCCAAGGACGCGCTGCAGGCCACCACCACCTTCCGCTGGCCGGCCGAGACCTCGCTGCCCGGCTACCGCCCGGTCACCAAGCCGCACGCCAAGCAGATCCGCGAGGCCGCGAAGATGCTGGTGAGCGCCCGGCGCCCGGTGCTGTACGTCGGCGGCGGGGTGCTCAAGGCGCACGCCACGGCCGAACTGCGGATCCTCGCCGAGCTGACCGGCGCCCCCGTGGTCACCACGCTGATGGCGCTCGGTGCCTTCCCCGACAGCCACCCGCAGCACCTGGGCATGCCCGGCATGCACGGCACCGTCCCGGCCGTCACGGCGCTGCAGAAGTCGGACCTGCTCTTCACCCTGGGCGCCCGCTTCGACGACCGCGTCACCGGCAAGCTGGACAGCTTCGCGCCCTACGCCAAGGTCGTCCACGCCGACATCGACCCGGCCGAGATCGGCAAGAACCGCCCGGCCGACGTGCCGATCGTCGGCGACGCCCGCGAGGTGCTGGCCGACCTGATCGTCGCCGTCCAGGCCGAGTTCGACGCCGGCCACCGCAGCGACTACGCGGACTGGTGGGTCAAGCTCAACGAGTGGAAGAAGACCTACCCGCTGGGCTACGAGCCGGCCCCGGCCGGTCAGCTCTCCCCGCAGCAGGTCATCGAGCGGATCGGCCGGCTGGTCGGCCCGGAGGCGATCTACGCCGCGGGCGTCGGCCAGCACCAGATGTGGAGCTCGCAGTTCATCCAGTTCGAGAAGCCGGCCACCTGGCTGAACTCGGGCGGCGCGGGCACCATGGGCTACGCGGTGCCGGCCGCGATGGGGGCCAAGGCGGGCCGCCCCGAGACGGCGGTCTGGGCGATCGACGGCGACGGCTGCTTCCAGATGACCAATCAGGAACTCGTCACCTGCGCCCTGAACGACATCCCGATCAAGGTCGCGGTCATCAACAACGGTTCGCTGGGCATGGTCCGCCAGTGGCAGACCCTCTTCTACAACCAGCGCTACTCCAACACCGTGCTGCACGCCGGCCCGGACCACGACGGCATCGAGCCGCCGGCCCAGGGCACCCGGATCCCCGACTTCGTGCTGCTCTCCGAGGCGATGGGCTGCGTCGGCCTGCGCTGCGAGCGCCCGGAGGACCTGGACGCGGTGATCAAGCAGGCGATGGAGATCAACGACCGCCCGGTCGTCATCGACTTCATCGTCCACCAGGACGCCATGGTCTGGCCGATGGTCGCGGCCGGCACCAGCAACGACGAGATCCAGTTCGCCAAGGGCGTCCGGCCCGACTTCGGCGACGACCTCGACTGACGCCCGCTCCGGAACGCCAAGGGAACAGAGACCCCATGTCCAAGCACACCCTCTCCGTCCTGGTCGAGAACAAGCCCGGCGTGCTCGCCCGCATCGCCTCGCTGTTCTCCCGTCGGGGCTTCAACATCGACTCCCTCGCCGTCGGCCCGACGGAGCACCCGGACATCTCCCGGATGACGATCGTGGTCAACGTCGAGGACCTCCCGCTGGAACAGGTCACCAAGCAGCTCAACAAGCTCGTGAACGTGATAAAGATCGTCGAACTCGACCAGTCCGCTGCGATCCAGCGGGAACTGGTCCTGGTGAAGGTCCGCGCCGACAACGAGACGCGGTCGCAGATCGTCGAGATCGTCCAGCTCTTCCGCGCCAAGACGGTCGACGTGTCCCCCGACGCGGTGACCATCGAGGCCACCGGTAGTTCGGACAAGCTGGAGGCCATGCTCCGGATGCTGGAGCCGTACGGCGTCAAGGAGCTCGTCCAGTCCGGCCTGGTGGCCATCGGCCGCGGCGCCCGGTCGATCACCGACCGCTCGCTGCGCGCCCTCGACCGCAGCGCGTAGCGCGGTCGTCTCACCCCCTGAAGCACCGTCCCACACCCTGCCGGGTCCACGTACCGTGGGAACGTACCCGGCAAGACCATCACGCAAGGAGATGTGCCCCCGTGGCCGAGCTGTTCTACGAAGACGACGCCGACCTGTCCATCATCCAGGGCCGCAAGGTCGCGGTCATCGGCTACGGCAGCCAGGGCCACGCCCACGCGCTGTCCCTGCGCGACTCGGGTGCCGACGTCCGGGTCGGCCTGAAGGCCGACTCGAAGTCCCGCGCCAAGGCGGAGGAGGCCGGCCTGCGCGTCGTCACCCCGGCCGAGGCCGCCGCCGAGGCCGACGTCATCATGATCCTGGTGCCGGACCCGATCCAGTCCGACGTCTACGAGGAGTCCATCGCGCCGCACCTGAAGGCGGGCGACGCCCTGTTCTTCGGCCACGGCCTGAACATCCGCTTCGGCTTCATCAAGCCGCCGGCCGACGTCGACGTCTGCATGGTCGCCCCGAAGGGCCCGGGCCACCTGGTCCGCCGCCAGTACGAGGAGGGTCGCGGCGTCCCCGCGATCGTCGCCGTCGAGCAGGACGCCTCCGGCAAGGCCCTGGAGCTGGCGCTGTCCTACGCCAAGGGCATCGGCGCCACCAAGGCCGGCGTCATCAAGACGACCTTCACCGAGGAGACCGAGACCGACCTGTTCGGTGAGCAGGCCGTCCTCTGCGGTGGCACCGCCGCCCTGGTGAAGGCCGGGTTCGAGACCCTGGTCGAGGCCGGCTACCAGCCGGAGATCGCCTACTTCGAGTGCCTGCACGAGCTGAAGCTCATCGTCGACCTGATGTACGAGGGCGGCCTGGAGAAGATGCGCTGGTCGGTCTCCGAGACCGCAGAGTGGGGCGACTACGTCACCGGCCCCCGCATCATCACCGACGCCACCAAGGCCGAGATGAAGAAGGTCCTCGCCGAGATCCAGGACGGCACCTTCGCCAACACCTGGATCGCCGAGTACAAGGCCGGTCTGCCCAAGTACAACGAGTACAAGAAGGCCGACGAGGACCACCTGCTGGAGACCACCGGCAAGAAGCTCCGCAAGCTGATGAGCTGGGTCAAGGAAGAGGCCTGAGCCCTAAGGCTCCGCCCCCTTCGGGACCTGTCCGATTCCGTAGGGTCCTTGTACAACTAGGCTGCTCCCGTCCGGGTGATTTCGCCGGACGGGAGCAGCCTGGTACCCAGCCCGTCGATACACTTCCGAGTGCGCGTCAGGCCCACAGCGTCGTGCGTCTACCTACGCGGCATGCCACCTTCCCCCCGCCTTCCACGCCACCTACGTGCCGGGGAGAACCGGACAGTTAAGGACCACTGTCGTGAGCACTGTGACCAAGACCGCCGTTGTACTGATCGCCGAAGAGCTGTCCCCCGCCACCGTCGACGCCCTCGGGCCGGACTTCGAGATCCGCCACTGCAACGGTGCGGACCGCACCGAGCTGCTGACCGCGATCGCGGACGTGGACGCCATCCTGATCCGCTCCGCCACCAAGGTGGACGCCGAGGCGCTGGCCGCCGCCCGCAAGCTCAAGGTGGTCGCCCGCGCCGGCGTCGGCCTGGACAACGTGGACGTCGCCGCGGCCACCAAGGCCGGCGTGATGGTCGTCAACGCGCCGACCTCCAACATCGTCACCGCCGCCGAACTCGCCTGCGGCCTGCTGATCTCGGTCGCCCGCAACATCGCGCCGGCCAACGCCGCCCTGAAGCAGGGCGAGTGGAAGCGCAACAAGTACACCGGCGTCGAGCTGAGCGAGAAGGTCCTCGGCGTCGTCGGCCTCGGCCGGATCGGCGTGCTGGTCGCGCAGCGGATGTCCGCGTTCGGCATGCAGATCGTCGCGTACGACCCCTACATCCAGGCCGCCCGCGCCGCGCAGATGGGCGTCAAGCTGGTCTCGCTGGAAGAGCTGCTGGAGATCTCGGACTTCATCACCGTCCACCTCCCGAAGACGCCGGAGACCATCGGTCTGATCGGCGACGAGGCGCTGCACAAGGTCAAGCCCAGCGTGCGCATCGTCAACGCCGCCCGCGGCGGCATCGTGGACGAGGCCGCGTTGGCGAGCGCCCTGCGCGACGGCCGGGTGGCCGGCGCCGGCCTGGACGTCTACGCCAAGGAGCCGTGCACCGATTCCCCGCTGTTCGGCTTCGACAACGTGGTGGCCACCCCGCACCTGGGCGCCTCCACCGACGAGGCCCAGGAGAAGGCCGGCATCGCGGTCGCCAAGTCCGTCCGCCTGGCGCTGGCCGGCGAGCTCGTCCCGGACGCCGTCAACGTCCAGGGCGGCGTGATCGCCGAGGACGTCCGCCCGGGCCTGCCGCTGGCCGAGCGGCTCGGTCGGATCTTCACCGCGCTGGCCGGCGAGGTGGCCGTCCGCCTGGACGTCGAGGTCCGCGGCGAGATCACCCAGCACGATGTGAAGGTGCTCGAACTGTCCGCCCTCAAGGGTGTGTTCGAGGACGTCGTGGCGGAGACGGTGTCCTACGTCAACGCCCCGCTGTTCGCCCAGGAGCGCGGTGTCGAGGTGCGCCTGACCACCTCCAGCGAGAGCCCCGAGCACCGCAACGTGATCACCGTCCGCGGCACCCTGGCGGACGGCGGCGAGATCGCCATCTCGGGCACCCTGGCCGGTCCGAAGCAGACCCAGAAGATCGTCGGCGTGGACGCCTTCGACGTGGACGTGGCGCTCACCGACCACATGGCGTTCTTCAAGTACGAGGACCGCCCGGGCGTGGTCGGCGTGCTCGGCCGCCACCTCGGCGACGCCGGCATCAACATCGCCGGCATGCAGGTGGCCCGCGACGGCAGCGGCGCGCTCGCCTCGATCACCGTGGACTCCCAGATCCCGCAGGAGGTGCTGTCGGCGATCGCGGCCGAGATCGGCGCCCGCTTCGCCCGCTCGGTCGACCTGGGCGCCTGAGCCCCGGCAGAGCCGTTCCGACAGGGCCCGGACCACCGCCGCGCGGTGGTCCGGGCCCTGTCGCGTCCGGGGCCGGACCGGCGCTCCGGGTGAGTCCCGTCTCAGATACTAGGAAATCCAAGTATTCGTGCAGACAGGCCAGGGCCCGGGTCGTACCGTGGAAGAGCCATACGGTGCGCCGCCCCTGTAGCCAGGGTGTGCGGCCCGTGTGCGCCCGTACGCCGTGGGCAGGCGATCCCCGCCCGGCGTGCTCCCGCTCCGCCGCGAGCCCCCCTGGCGACGCGCTTCGCCGGCACCCCCCTCTCCCCACCCTCTGCGCCACTGCCCGGCGCATTCGATCCAAGGAGCCCGGTATGCCTCCCACCGCAGACCGCCACGCCACCCCCGCCCCCGCCACCACCGCCCGTACGCCGCGCCGCCGCCGCGCGACCGAGCGGCCCCCGTTCGCCGCCGCCGCGCTGCAGCGCGCGCTGGACCGCCGTGACAACGGTGGCGTGACGGGCCACCTCTGAGCGGGCCGCCTCCCGGCGTCCTGGGTCCAGGGCCGCTCGCCGCTGCGCCGGGCGGGTCTCACCCTCCGGAACCGGCGTTCATCTGCCGAATAGCCCGCACAGCCTGACGGTGAGTCACTCCCGAGAGTGCACGTGGCACCCGTTGGAGGGATGTTGCTCGCGCTGTCCGGCGCGATCATCCTAATTTGGGGCCCCGGAAGGGTGATCGGCGTCCGCGCGGGCGGGCGTCAGCGGCACGGCGTGCGGATCAGTTCCCCTTGCCGGGGGAGAGGGCCCAGTGCGTCAGCCACCCGTCCGTCGTCCGATCGCCCGGATCGGCCTCACCCTGGCCCTGCTGGCGGGGCCGTTCCTGCTCACCGCCGCCCCGGCGGCCGGCAGTCCACCGACGGCCGCGCCCCCCGGCGCCGGCCGCCCGGCCTCCGTCCTGCTGGAGCTCGGCACCGAGGCCGCAGGTCCGGCCTGGCGGCAGGCGGCCACCGAGGCCCGGCGAGCCCGGCGCTCCCCGGAGGCCGTCCGACAGGAGGCCGCGCGGGCCGGAGCCGAGCAGGTGACCCGGGCGTCCGAAGCGCTCGACCGGCTGGCCCAGGCCGTCCGCGGTACGGCTCCCACCGTCCGCGAGCTGTACCGCACCCGAACCCTGCTCACCGGACTCGCCGTCACCGTGCCGGCCTCCCGGCTGCCCGCCCTGCGCGCGCTGCCGGGCGTCCGGGCCGTCCACCCCATCGTGCGCAAGCAGCGGGACAACGCGCACTCCGTGCCGCTGACCGGTGCGCCGTGGGTCTGGGACGCCGGAGCCGGTGACGCCGGGGCCGGCAACACCGGTCAGGGGGTGCGGATCGGCATCATCGACAGCGGCATCGACTACACCCACGCGGACTTCGGCGGCCCCGGCACCGAGGACGCGTTCAAGGCCGTGGACGGCGCCAAGCCCGCACCCGCCGGCCTCTTCCCGAACGCCAAGGTGGTCGGCGGCCGCGACCTGGTCGGCGACGACTACAACCCGGACCCGACCTCCCCGCACCACCAGCCCGACCCGCACCCGGACGACAACCCGATCGACTGCGCGCTCAACGGCCACGGCACACACGTCGCCGGTACCGCCGCCGGCCTCGGCGTCACCACCGACGGCCGCCCCTACCCCGGCCCCTACCGGCCCGGCCTCGACCCGGCCGGCTTCGCGGTCGGCCCGGGCGCCGCGCCCGGCGCGCAGCTGTACGCGATCCGGGTGTTCGGCTGCGACGGCGCCACCGACCAGCTCGCCCAGGCCCTCGACGTGGCCGCCGACCCGAACGGCGACGGCGACCTCGGCGACCGGCTCGACGTCGTCAACCTCTCCCTCGGCAGCCGCTTCGGCGCCACCGACGACGCCGACGCGATCGCCGTCGACCACCTCTCCGAACTCGGCACCGTGGTGGTCGCGGCGGCCGGGAACGAGGGCGACGTCTACGGCATCGGCGGCAGCCCCGGCACCGCCGCCCGGGCCGTCGCCGTCGCCGCCTCGGTCGACCCGCACAGCGACGCCGACGGCCTGACGGTACTGGCCCCCGAGCCGCTCGCCGGGGTCGTCCCGGGCCACTGGAGCGCCCGCTACCAGGGCTGGTCGAGCGCCGACGTCAGCGGTGAACTCGCCCTGCCCGTCGACCAGTCCGACGGCTGCACGGCGTTCGGCGAGGCCGACCGGCAGCGGCTCGCCGGGCGGATCGCCGTCCTCGCCTGGAGCACCCGGGCGTCCGAGCGGGCCTGCGGCTCCGGGCCGCGCGCGGACCACGCCGCCGACGCGGGCGCGATCGGCGCCCTGCTCGCCGCCGACGACGACCACCTCGCCGAGGTCTCCGGCAACGACCGGATCCCGCTCGCGCTGCTCGCCCGGGCCGACGGGGAACGGCTGCGCCAGGGTGCGGCGAGCGGCCCGGTCACCGTCCGGCTGGCCGCCCCCGGCAACCCGCTGCACGGTGTCGTCTCCCAGGACCAGCCGCAACGCGCCGACACCCTCACCGACTTCACCTCGCGCGGGATCGGCGTGCCCGGCGTGGTCAAGCCCGACCTCGCCGCCCCCGGCGAGACCATCTGGTCCGCCAAGGCCGGCAGCGGCGTCGGCGGCCAGCGCGAGGACGGCACCTCGATGGCCACCCCGCACGTCGCCGGGCTGGCCGCGCTGGTCCGCGCGGCCCACCCGGAGTGGACGGTCGAGCAGCTCAAGGCCGCGCTGATGAACACCGCCGGGGACACCTGGCCCGGCGACGGGCACACCGGCCCGGTCTACGGCCCCGAGCGCACCGGCGCCGGCCGGGCCCAGGTGGACCGCGCCGTCCGGACCCCGGTGGTCGCCTACGCGGCGGGCGAGGGCGCGGCGCCGGGCAGCGTCGGCGTCTCCTTCGGCCCGGTGGCCGTCGGCGGCCCGCTCGGGCTCGTCCGCGAGGTCGAGGTCCGCAACCTGTCCGGCACGGCGGCGCTGTACCGCACCGGCTACGCGGCCGCCACCGAACTGCCCGGCGCCCGCTTCGAGATCGCGCCCGACCGGGTCGAGGTGCCGGCCGGCGGCACCGCCCGGGTCAGGGTCACGCTGACCGTCCCGGGACAGCTGGGCCGCGCGCCCGACCCGACCATCGACACCAGCCAGGGCGGCCGGGCCCGCAGCTACCGGGGCGAGCTCTCCGGGCGGCTGCTGCTCACGCCCGTCTCGGACGACGCGCTGCCCCAGCTTCGGGTCCCGCTGCTCGCCGCTCCCCGCCCGGCCTCGGACCTGAGCGCGGCGGCGCCGGCGCGCGGCACCAGGACCGGCGCCCTGGTCGTGCTCGGCGGCACCCGGGCGCCGGCCGAGCAGCCCGGACTGCTCAGCGCCTTCGCGCTGGGCGGCGAGGGCGCCCGCTGGCCCGACTGCCCGCCCGACAGCGGCGCCGCGGTCGGACCGGGGGCCGGCATCGTGCCGGAGGAGAGCACCGAACCGCAGGCCCCGCAGGACGTCTGCGTCGAGCGCCCCGGCGACCGGGCGGCCAACCTGCGCGCGGTCGGCGCGGCCTCCGACGCGCCCGCCGTCGGCGACGAGCAGGGCATGCTCTACCTCGCCGCGCAGTTCTGGGCGCCCGCCGCCACCCCGGTCGGCGTCTTCGCCGTCCGGGCCTCGCTGGACACCGACGGGGACGGCGCCACCGACGTCTTCGTCAAGGCGGACCGGCAGCCCGGCAGCGACGTCCTGGTCGCCCGGTCGGTGGACGCCCGCAGCGGCGCCGAGCTGGACGTCCAGCCGCTGAACGCCCGCTGGGGGGACACCGACACCGCGCTACTGGACAGCGACGTCCTGGTGCTGCCGGTGCGCCTCGCCGCCCTGCCGGGGGTGCGCGCCGGGCACAGCACCGTCCGCTACGGGCTCTGGACCGGTGTCGCCACCTCGGGGAAGCCCGACCCGGCCGAGGCGTTCTCCGCCGTCGGCCTGCGCGGCACCAGGCCCACCCTCGCGGTCGACGTGCTGCACCCGGCCCTGGACGTCCGCACCGGTCCCGGCGGCCCCGCCGCGGTGGCCGCCGCCCTCCCGCCGGGCACCGTCCTCGACGTCCGGCGCGCCGACGGGGACACCTCCCGGCTGCTCCTGCTCCACCACTTCAACCGGGACGGCCACCGGGGCCAGGTCCTCGCCCTCCCCTGACCGCTCCGTCCCGACCCGCCCCGCCCCGCCGGAGGCCGTCACCGCACGCGGTGACGGCCTCCGGCATCGCTACCCGTCGGCGCGCCCCCGGTGGGCGGCCCGGCGGATCCGGCGCGGTGTGCGGGTGGGCCGGTGGCGGAGCCGGCCGAAGACCCCGGTCAGGGTGGTGACGGCGGCCGCGGCCAGCGCGAGGAGCAACCCCTCGGTCAGACCGGGCGGCCGGAACGAGCAGCTGATCCGGTCCGCGCCGGCGCCGAGCGGGACACCGATCATGCCGAGGACGGAGGTGGGCGCGGTGGGCCGGCCGCCGCCGGTCGCGCAGGTCCAGCCCGCGGTGGCCGGGACGGAGAGCAGCGCCGTCCCGGTGCTGCCGGGCGGGAGGACGGCGGCCAGGGTGTGCCCGCCGGCCGTGACCGAGCGGGCGCCGGTCGCGGTGAGCCGCGCGACGGCCGCGTCCAGCGCGCCGGGCCGCAGACAGCCGACCGGCCGGGCCGGGACCTGGGTGACGGCGTCCGCGCGCAGCACCACCCGCACCACGCCGTCGGCGGGCACCGTCCCCAGCTCGTGGATCGGCACGGCGGTGGTCGGCTGCTCGCCGTCGCTGCGGTAGGTCGTGGCGAGGCCGCTCACCGTGCCGTCGAACCAGACCCCGTGGAAGTACGCGGTGGCGCCCGGGGTGCAGGCCGCGGTGAACGCGGTGCCGTCCGAACCGGCGGGGGTGGCGGGGACGGACCAGCCGCTGCTGCCGTGCTCCGCCGGCTCCGGACCGCCGGCCGGGACCAGCCCGGGGACGTCGTAGACCGGGCCGCCGAGCAGCGACTCCTGGCGCGACCAGACCGAGGAGGTGTCCGGGGCGGAGCCCGCCGGGAGGACGGTGACCAGCGGGGGAGCGGCGGACCGGGTGACCGTGAAGCCGTTCGGCGCCGGCCCGTCGGCGAGCTGGGTCCGGACGGCGAACAGCGCCCGTCCGACCGGGTCCGTGACGCTCCGGGTGAGCCGCCCGCCGGCCGACCAGCCGGCGCCCAGGTCGTGCAGCAGCAGCGCGGTGACGGTGGGCAGGGACCCGCTGGAGTAGCCGCCGCCCTGGCCGTCGAGCAGCAGCGGGTCGTTCGGGGTGAAGGCGTGCGGTCCCGGGTCGCTCCGGGCCCGCGGCCAGTCGGCGGCCTGCCGCAGCGCCGCGTGCGCGGCCCGGACTGCGGCGCCCGAGGGCGTCCCGGCGGCCGGCGTGCCCAGCGCGGCGTAGGCCGACCAGACCGCTCCGCCGAGCACCGCGGCGCCCAGGACGGTGGTCGCGGCGGCGCCCGCCCGGCGGTCGGTGTGCCGGTGCTCCAGGGTCCACAGCGCGGTGAGCAGCACCGCGCCGCCCAGCGCGAGGAGGGCCCAGGTCGACCCGTGCACCGAGCGGTGCGCCGCCGCGATCCCGGCCACCAGGGCGGTCACGGCGGCACCGCCGAGCAGCGTCGGGGTGTCGGGCCGGTGCACCAGCGAGACCCAGCCGGCCAGCACCAGCAGCCCGCTGAGCACGAAGGCCGCCCGGTAGGGGCCGCCGGCCGGGATGGCCAGGCCGTGCCAGACCAGCACGGTCGGCGTCCAGACGAAGCTCAGCACCACCATGGCCAGCAGGGCGCACCAGACGATCCGCTCCCGGGGCCGCACCCGCCGGTTGAACGGCAGCCCGGCCACCAGCAGCAGGCCGAGCAGGCCGATCGAGACGTCCGGCAGCGGCCGCCCGCTCTGGGTGCCGGGCAGCAACTGGGCGAGGTGCCCGCCGAGCCCGGAGGGGCCGAGCGGCTGGACGGGGGACTCGGGCTGCGCCTCCTGCGCGGCCCGGACGCCGACGAACAGCACCGGCGCGGCGAGCAGCACCCCGAGGCCGGCCGTGGTGACCGCCCGACCGGTCACCCGGACCACGGCCTTGAACGGCCGCCGGACGGCCGCCAGCCGCACCGCGAGCACCAGGCCGGCCGTGATGGTGGCCATCGCGGCGGTGTAGAGGTTGCCCGCCCAGGCGAGGGCGACGCAGAGGGTGCCGGCCATCCAGCGGCGCTCGTGCAGGCACCAGTCGCCGGCCAGGACGAGCAGCGGCAGCGAGACCAGGCCCCAGAGCCACATCGGGGCCGAACCGCCCACGGTCGGCACCCAGGCGCAGAGCCCGTAGCCGAGGGCGGCGACCGCCCGCAGCCAGTGCGGGCCGGCGTGCAGGCGGCCCAGCGCGTGGGTCATCAGGCCGGTGCCCAGGCCGATGCTGCCCAGCGCCACCAGGAAGACCGCGAGCTGGGCCTGGTCGCGCGGCAGCAGCGCGGCCGGCCAGGAGAACGGGTTCATCAGGTAGGCGAAGAAGTCGGCCAGGAACGGCGCGCCGTACCCGCTGTTCCAGGTGAACAGCAGGTCCCCGGTGGTCTCGCCGTGGACGAGGTCCCACAGCTGGGCGTGGAACGGCACCGCCGTCTCCGCGGCCCCGGGCGGCCAGGCCCCGCGCAGGGCGGCGGCGAGCGCGTACCCGGCCATGCCCAGGCCCGCCGCGACCCCGCAGGCCAACGCCTCCCGCCGTCGCTCGGCCATGGTGATTCGCCCCGTTCCACGAGGAATGCCGGACCAGTTCGTCGCGAGCATAGACGCGCCCCGGGCGCGGGTTCCGCCTCCCGCGCTCCCTCGTGGGAGTGACGTCCGGCGGGATCCCGCCGAGTAGCCTGAGAGCGTCCGTCAGGATGCCCGTACGGGAGGATCATGAGCATCGAGCCGTACCTCGACTGGCTCCGCCCCCGGTCGGCGGGTACACCGCCGAGGACCTCGACCGGCTGCCGGATCTCCCGCCGCACACCGAGTTGCTCGACGGGAGCCTGATCTTCGCGATTCCGCAGACGCTGTTCCATAGGGCGACCCTCAAGCGGTTGGAGCGCGCGCTCGACGACTGCGTGCCGGATCGATCGTCCGGATAGTGGACGCGAAGTGTCAGCCCCTGGGACGGCGGAGTAGGGTCCGAGCATGTCTCGCACCATTCGTCTCGCAGTAGTTCCCGGTGACGGCATCGGCCAGGAAGTGGTGGCCGAAGGCCTCAAGGTCCTTGGCGCGGCGCTGCCCGCCGACGTGAAGCTGGAGACCACCGAGTACGACCTCGGCGCCCGGCGCTACCACCGCACCGGCGAGACGCTGCCGGACAGCGTGCTGGCGGAGCTGAAGACCCACGACGCGATCCTGCTCGGCGCCATCGGCGACCCGAGCGTCCCGTCCGGCGTGCTGGAGCGCGGGCTGCTGCTGAAGCTGCGGTTCGCCTTCGACCACCACATCAACCTGCGGCCGGGCCGGCTCTTCCCGGGCGTGGCGTCGCCGCTGGCCGGTGACCCCGCGATCGACTTCGTGGTCGTCCGCGAGGGCACCGAGGGCCCGTACGTCGGCAACGGCGGCTCGCTGCGCACCGGCACCGAGCACGAGGTGGCCACCGAGGTCAGCCTGAACACCGCCTACGGCATCGAGCGGGTCGTCCGCGACGCCTACCGCCGGGCCCAGGCGCGGCCGCGCAAGAAGCTGACCCTCGTCCACAAGAACAACGTGCTGGTGCACGCCGGTCACCTGTGGACGCGGATCTTCGAGCAGGTCGGCCGGGAGTTCCCCGAGGTCACCACCGACTACCTGCACGTCGACGCGGCGACCATCTTCTTCGTCACCCAGCCCGAGCGGTTCGACGTGATCGTCACCGACAACCTGTTCGGCGACATCCTGACCGACCTGGCCGCCGCCGTCACCGGCGGGATCGGCCTGGCCGCCAGCGGCAACATCAACCCGAGCGGCGACTTCCCGTCGATGTTCGAGCCCGTGCACGGCTCCGCCCCGGACATCGCGGGCCAGGGCAAGGCCGACCCGACCGCCACCGTGCTCTCGGTCGCCATGCTGCTGGAGCACCTCGGCTTCGCCGCCGAGGCCGCCGCGGTCGAGGCCGCGGTCGCCGCGGACCTGACCGAGCGCACCGGCACCCGCAGCACCTCCCAGGTCGGCGACGCGCTCGCCACCCGAGTATCCGGCTGACAGGCCGGATCCGACACGCGGGATCAGGCCGGGAGGCCGGATCCGACAAGCGGTGTTCCGGCCGAAGGGGCCGGGGCGCACAAGCGCACAACCGCGGCCGCCGACTCCTCCTGGGGTCGACAGCTGTTCGGCACGGCCCTCTGGATGCGAGTATCGACAGTGGGCCGTGCCGTCGTGCGTTCGTTCGCCGAAACGTTCACCCGACGGAGGCGGCCCGGACCAACCCCACGGTGAAGGACACACAGCCATGAGCACGCCCACCCAGGCGCCCATCACGTTCGACCTCAAGCCCTCCGCGCACCCGCTGTCCGACGCGGAGCGCGAGGCCCGGCTGGCCAACCCCGGCTTCGGGAGGATCTTCACCGACCACATGGTCACCATCCGGTGGACCGAGGGCCTGGGCTGGCACGACGCCCAGCTGGCGCCGTACGCGCCGCTGGAGATCGACCCGGCGAACATGACGCTGCACTACGGTCAGTCGATCTTCGAGGGCCTGAAGGCCTACCGCCAGGCCGACGGCTCGATCGCGACCTTCCGCCCGGAGGCCAACGCCGCCCGCTTCCAGGCCTCCGCCCGCCGGCTGGCCATGCCGGAGCTGCCGATCGAGACCTTCGTCGAGGCCGTCGAGCACCTGGTCCAGCAGGAGCAGAACTGGGTGCCGAACGAGCAGGAGCAGAGCCTCTACCTGCGGCCCTTCATGTTCGCCACCGAGGTGGGCCTGGGTGTGCGCCCGGCCAACTCCTACCTCTTCATGATCATCGCCTCGCCGGCCGGCGCCTACTTCTCCGGTGGCGTCAAGCCGGTCTCGGTCTGGCTCTCCGAGGACTACGTCCGCGCCGCGCCGGGCGGCACCGGTGCCGCCAAGTGCGCCGGCAACTACGCCGCCTCGCTGGTCGCCCAGGCCGAGGCCGCCGCCAAGGGCTGCGACCAGGTGGTCTGGCTCGACGCCGCCGAGCACCGGTGGATCGAGGAGATGGGCGGGATGAACCTGTACTTCGTCTTCGGCGAGGGCAAGGACGCGACGATCGTCACCCCCGAGCTCTCCGGCGCGCTGCTCCCCGGCATCACCCGCGACTCGCTGCTCCAGCTCGCCGCCGACCTCGGCTACGCCGTCGAGGAGCGGAAGATCTCCACCGAGGAGTGGAAGCGGGGCAACGCCGACGGCACCCTCACCGAGGTCTTCGCGTGCGGCACCGCCGCCGTCATCACCCCGGTCGGCTCGGTCAAGTCCCGCGGCGGGGACTGGACCGTCGGTGCCGGCGAGCCCGGCCCGACCACCATGGAGCTGCGCCGGGCGCTGCTGGCCATCCAGGGCGGCCAGCGCCCCGACACCCACGGCTGGCTGCACAAGATCGTCTGATCCGGAGCCGCCCCGGCCCGTGCCGTTTCGGATCGCGAGACGGCCGGGCCGGACTCCGGAGGGTGTGCCACACTGCGAGCGTGTCCTCGCTTTCGCTGATCATTAGCAGCAGGCGCGCCGGTCCGCAGTGACCGCTCCGCAGTACCCGATGCGGAGCGACCACCAGCGTCCAGACCCGCGCGCAGACCTCTCGCACCCGCGAGGGGTCTTTTGCTTTTCGGGCCCGGCCCGAACGGCACACCCCCGGACCGGCCGGAGCCCCCACAAGGGGCCGAGCGACACCGGGCGCGCGCGGGATGCTGGACAGTGGAGCCGGATCAGAACCGGCAGAGCAGTACCAACCTCCCGGAACGGAGACCCAGGGCCATGACCCAGGCCAGCAACCGCACCGACGACAGCTTCCACGTCTTCGACACCACCCTGCGCGACGGCGCGCAGCGCGAGGGCATCAACCTCACGGTGGCCGACAAGCTGACCATTGCCCGGTATCTGGACGAGTTCGGGGTCGGGTTCATCGAGGGCGGCTGGCCCGGCGCCAATCCGCGGGACACCGAGTTCTTCGCCCGGGCCGCCGCCGAACTGGACCTCCGGCACGCCCAGCTGGTCGCCTTCGGCGCCACCCGGCGGGCCGGCGGCAAGGCGGCCGAGGACCCGCAGCTGGCCGCTCTGGTGACCTCCGGCGCCCCGGTGATCACCCTGGTCGCCAAGGCCCACGACCGGCACGTCGAACTGGCGCTGCGCACCACGCTGGACGAGAACCTGGAGATGATCCGGGACAGCGTGGCCTACCTGCGCTCCCAGGACCGCCGGGTGTTCATCGACTGCGAGCACTTCTTCGACGGCTACAAGGCCAACCGCGCCTACGCCCTGGCGGTGGTCCGCGCCGCGCACGAGGCCGGTGCCGACGTGGTGGTGCTCTGCGACACCAACGGCGGGATGCTGCCGGCCGGCGTCCGCGACATCGTCGCCGACGTCCTCGCCGACTCCGCGACCTACAAGCCCGGTGCCCGGATCGGCATCCACGCCCAGGACGACACCGGCTGCGCCGTCGCCAACACGCTGGCCGCGGTCGACTCGGGCGCCACCCACGTCCAGTGCACCGCCAACGGCTACGGCGAGCGGGTCGGCAACGCCAACCTGTTCCCGGTGGTCGGCGCGCTGGAGATCAAGTACGACCGCCGGGTGCTGCCGCCCGGCAGCCTGGCCGAGATGACCCGGATCTCGCACGCGGTCGCCGAGGTGGTCAACCTGACGCCCTCCACCCACCAGCCGTACGTCGGCCACTCCGCCTTCGCGCACAAGGCCGGTCTGCACGCCTCCGCGATCAAGGTCGACCCGGACCTCTACCAGCACATCGACCCGGAGACGGTCGGCAACACCATGCGGATGCTGGTCTCCGACATGGCCGGCCGCGCCTCGGTCGAGCTCAAGGGCAAGGAGCTCGGCTACGACCTGTCCAGCGACCGGGACCTGGCCGGCCGGGTGGTCGTCAGGGTCAAGGAGCAGGAGAACCTCGGCTACACCTACGAGTCCGCCGACGCCTCCTTCGAGCTGCTGCTCCGTGACGAGGTGCGCGGCAGCCGCGAGCGCTTCTACACCCTGGAGTCCTGGCGGACCATCAGCGAGCAGGGGCCGCAGGGCTTCGCGGGCAACGAGGCGACGGTCAAGGTCTGGGCCAAGGGCGAGCGCCGGATCGCCACCGGCGAGGGCAACGGCCCGGTCGACGCGCTGGACAAGGCGCTGCGCACCGCGCTGGAGCGGATCTACCCGCAGCTGGCCAAGCTGGAGCTGGTCGACTACAAGGTCCGCATCCTGGAGGGCCAGCACGGCACCGGTTCCAAGACCCGGGTACTGATCGAGTCCACCGACGGCACCACCAGCTGGTCCACCGTCGGGGTGGCCGACAACGTGATCGCCGCGTCCTGGCTGGCCCTGGACGACGCCTACACCTACGGCCTGCTGCGGGCCGGCCTGGAGCCGTCCGCCGGGTGAGCCCCCGGGCGGTGCGGCCCACGGACCCCCTGGTCCGGTGGCCGCACCGCCCCGGTGGCCGCCCCGTTCACCGCAGGCGGGCGAGGAGGGCGTGTTCGACGAGGGTGATGAGGGCGCTCTTGGCGCTGTCGCGTCGTCGGGCGTCGAGGGTGATGACGGGGGTGTC